>JACCWY010000018.1 GCA_013697395.1 Chloroflexota bacterium
CATTCTACGCCCTACCGTGGTTTGCGCAGAGAGGGAACGGCCAGGCGATCAGTGTTCTTCAGCAGCGCGCGGACTCCGGGACGAGGGTCGGCTCTGACTTTGCCCGTCGCGCGTGGCGTTACCGCGCGGCGAGCACGCGCGCGTACGCGGCGCTCATGAGGAAAGACACCGCCGCCGCGACCGCGTTCGCCGCCCTGCCGGACACACTTTGCATCGCCTGCTACGTCGACCGGCTCCATGCAGGTCGCCTGCTTGCTGCAAAAGGAAAGGCCGATGATGCCAGCGTGCTTCTTGGCCAGCGTCTCAACACGCTTATCACACCAATGGAAGTGCTCATCGCCCTCGAGCGAGGCCGGATCGCGGCGAAAACAGGCAAGCGCGAGGAGGCTGTACGGGCTTACAAACTTGTGGCCGACGCGTGGGCGACCGGCGACGCCGGACTGCAAACTTATGTCCAGGAAGCCCGCCGAGAGCTATCCAGATTGGGCGGATAATTCCCTCGATCGGCAGGCTTCGTCTTTGTTCCTCTTTTTCCCGGACTCCTAGCGCGGCCGAAAACAACAATTTACTATTTCGGGGCGCCCGAAAGCCCGAAGATCGGGAACAGGTGTCTCGGAGCACGTATCAGCAACGGCCGCTCAGGCCAAAAACAGGGGGTCATCTTGAAACGCGTACCATTGGCGATCATGGCGCTTGTCATAGCCGCCGCAGCATGTCAGGAAATAGCAACAGCTCCGCAGTCTGCTGCAGATGCCGAACTCCGGTCCGGTAGGGAGAGCAACCCGCCGCCCCCACCGATCGACACCGGCGCAACCGGAACGGTCGGCGGCATTCCTGATCAGACTCAAATCAATGTCTCGGCATTTGACCCGAACTTTTCGATCCTGACTTCACCCGGGATGAAAAGCGGCACCGTGCGCAAAACTATTCCCGTCTATGGGGGATTCGCGAGCTTCACGATCCCGGTCACATACCTGTTGAATAGCGACGGCAGCTCGGGGTATCTCCACTTTCATGACGCGCCTGATATAGATGCGGATGCCAGCGGGATGGTAAAGTACCGGGGCCCTGAACCCGGAGGGGTCTTCGAAGGCAAAGGAAATATTTACATAACGGTCGATGGCGGGACGTTGCGGATCGATCTGTCGAGCG
The DNA here is from genome assembly GCA_013697395.1 of Chloroflexota bacterium. GTDB lineage: Bacteria > Chloroflexota > Limnocylindria > QHBO01 > QHBO01 > JACDBZ01. The sequence continues at coordinate 1,153 of JACCWY010000018.1, forward strand.
TGAGCCAGACAGCGAGCAGCTTCGAGGGATGTCCGCAGGAACCGGTTGTGTTCCCGAGTGCAACCCGACCGGACTCGTCCTGCTTCAGGGTGCAATTCGACGAGATCTATTTCAATGACGTGCTCCTCGTTGGGGAAAGTGTAACATTCTACCCGAGCTGCGATCCCAACGACCCGGAAGACAATTGCAACATCATTGACTGAAGTGGGTGGAAGCCCATAAAAAAGACACGAGGGCCGGAAGCTTAGTTCCGGCCCTTCTTGTTGGATTCATCGTCTACGTTCAGGAGCTTATCAATGTCCGCCGAAAGCACCAGAGCTGTCATCCAGCGGTACATGGATTCGAAGCATTCCGACATGAGCGTCATGGCTGATGACGTCGTCTTCACTCACATGGCATCAGGTGACGAGCACAACGGCCCCGACGGCGTCGGAAAAATGCTCCATTACATGTACCAGGTAGCGTTCGACGCCGACGCTGAATTCACGAACCTCGTCGTCGCCGACGGCAAAGCAGTCCTCGAAGGCTACTTCGCGGGAAAACACATCGGCGAGTTCGCAGGAATTCCCGCCACCGGAAAGAACGTGAGGGTCCCGATCTGCATCGTGTACGACCTCGACAACGACCGGATCCGGCGCGGGCGGGTCTACATGGAGATGCCGGTGATGTTCGCGCAGCTCGGAGAACAGCCGCGAGCCGTCGAGTAAAACGGACGGGGTGGGATTCGAGAGGACCACGGAAAGCTCATCGCGGCGCATCAGTCGTGCTGTATTCGGGAAGCAGCGCGCCGACATCACGGAACCACGCAGTTGTCCGCGCGATTCCCTCGGTGAGCGACACCCGCGCGCGCCAGCCCAGCACGCGCTCTGCACGCGATGGATCGCCCGAGAGCATTGGCAACTCGGTGGGACGGTAGGCGAGTGCGCCGAAGCGCGCGGTGGAGGTGCTACCAACGCACCTCAATACTGCCTGCACAACCTCACGGACCGTGACTGGAGCGCCGGTGCAGATGTTGAACGTCCCACCCACGGCCTCGCGACTCGTTGCCGCCGCCAGGAAGGCGTCGACCACATCCCCGACATAGACGAAGTCGCGCGCCTGGTCGCCCGGAGTCAGGTTGATGTTCCGTCCCGCCAGGGCATGCATAACGACCGAGGGCACCAGGCGACGCGCTGGCTCCATCGGCCCGTAAATCGTGAACGGCCGGAGCGACACGACCTCGAGGCCGGTGCGGCGTGCGAATGCGTTCGCGAGCATCCAACCAGCGGACTTTGCGGCGCCGTATTCGGTCGTGGGCGCGGGCAGCGCATCCTCGTTCCAGCCAGCGCCCGAGCCATACTCGAAGCAGGAGCCGCAGTAGATGACCCGTGCGCCGAGACGCTGGGCCGCGAGGAGCACGGCGAGGGTGCCATCGATGTTTCCGTGCACGACCTCGCGCACATCGACTGGCTCCGCAACCACGCCGACTGCTGCCAGGTGGAACACGACGCTGACGCCCGCCAGGGTCGCATCGTGGATGGGCTCCGCGAGCGCGCGCACATCAGCATGAACGGCACAACTCACTCCGGCCCGCTCGATCCCCCGCCAGCGGGGCGCGCCGGGCCGATAGAGCGCGCAGACCTTCGCGCCAGCACCGACCAGGCGCGGAACGAGATGAGAGCCGAGGAAGCCTGCCGCGCCGGTCACGAGGACGCGGCGTCCGCCTAACGTATCCACGTCGTCGCGCCAGTAACATCCGAGAGGCGCCGACGGGACGAGAGTATCACGACGCCACTCTGCGTAGAACATCAAGCGTCTGACGAGCTGTCACGTCCCAGCGAAACGCGTCGGCGCGGCGCACGCCTCGCTCGCTGAGCGATCGGCTGAGCGCCCGATCAGTGAGCACGCGCTCGATCGCATCGGCGAGCCCCTCGGGGGTCGGCTCCTCGACGAATTCGGCCGCGCCGGCGGCGATCTCCGCCAGAGCCGACCGGTTCACCGTCACCACGGGTGTTCCACACGACAGTGCCTCGACCAACGTCATCGAGAAACCCTCGTACGAGGACGCGTTGACGTACAGATCGGCCGAGGCGTAGATCGGCGGAAGCTCGAGATGGCTCGAGAACCGCCCATCCGTCTGGACTACGTCGCCCTGAAGGCCATGACGCGCACTGAGTTCGTCGAGCGGCACACCAGCTTGGTTCGGACCAACGAGCAACAGCGCATGGGGCAGTCGCGTCCGGCGCTTGACGAGCGCGAAAGCCTCCATCAGGACGGGAATGTTCCGCCGCGTCGAGAGCTTTCCCACGAACACGATATATGGCCGGTCGGCGCCGAGAAAGCGCAACCGCGTCGCACGCTTCACGGCCTCGTCAGTGATCGGATGAAACGACTCATCAGCGCCCTGAACGACGATGTCGACCTTGTCGCTCGTGATGCCGTAGTATCGCTCGATGTCCTGCCGCGTGCTCTCCGAGGGCACGATGATGCGGTCGGCCCGGTCGGCGCTGAAGCGATAGAGCTTACTGTAGGTGAGCTTGTACCACCACGGATGGGTGCCGCTCTCGACCTCGTTCATGCTGTGGATCGCGACGACGCAACGACCCGCGTACGTAACCGGCACCGAATAGCTGGGGCAGAACAGTACGTCGATGCCGCGTGCGTAGTGTGGCAGCGCGCCATGCTGCCACACGCTCGGCGGAAGCGGTGACGCGACCGCGCGGACGTCGATGGCCGGCGACGGCTCCCAACCGACCCCGTCGTAGGGCTCGCGGGTGAACAGTGTGCAGCGATCGCCGTTCTGCATCATCGATCGCCAGTGCTTCACGAGGTACTCGATGTAGCGCCCGACGCCGAGGCGCTGGCCAGCGAGACGGTGCGCGTCGACTCCCCAGTGCATCACACCGGTCCGCCCGCCGAGGCTGATTCGACGGGGCCGCGGGCTGTACCGTGGCTCTGGTCGGTGCCGGAGC
>JACCWY010000031.1 GCA_013697395.1 Chloroflexota bacterium
GGCCATGCGTCCTCGTGGCCGTCGACGAAGATCAGGCCACGCGGCGCGTGCAGGCTTCTGGCGCCGAGGCAGCCGAGCAGAACGGGGCAGTCGCCGCCGACGACGAGCGGGAATGCTCCGGCGTCCATCGCTGCTTCGACCTCGGCCCGGACCATCACGATCATCGAGGCGAGAGCGCCCGGTGCGATGACATGAGACGCAGCGTGGCGAGTGGGGGATGTCCGGCCCAGTTGCACGTCGCCGCGGTCCACGAGGGCAGTCGCGACTGCCTCCAGCTTCTCGATGAGGCCTGCCCGGCGGAGAGCTGTCGGCGCCCGCGCGACGCCACTGGAGAGGCCCGCGGAGTTGAAGGGCACACCGACGATGTGCAGCGGCGGAAGGAGAGCCATCGCAGGTCAGAGACGCGACTCGAGCTGACCCGTCTCCGCGCGACTCACTGCAATCATTGGCACGGTGAACTGTACGCCAACCCGGAAGGAGCGAGGCGCCCTGGCCGTCGGGCGCTCGTTCGGCCGGTTGGGATGACTGCGGTCGGACGCCCGCGTGGCGGTCAGTGCGGCTCGTGCGGTCCCGCGATGACCTCCAGCGTCGTGGCGACCTGCTGAAGCTGCTCGTCGCTCAGCTGGCTGGTGAAGTGTTGCCGGATGCCGCGAAGGTGAGTGCGTGCCGCGGCCCGAACGCCTATGCGACCCGAGTCGGTCAGGCAGGCGTAGACCACGCGGGTGTCGGCGGCGCCACGCTGCCTGGCGACGAGGCCGCGTTCCACGAGGCGATCGGCGACACGGGTCAGACTACTGGGCGAGAGCATGGCACGCTCGGCGAGCTGCGACATCTTCAGGCCGCCCTCCGGAGCGCGGGCAAGGCGGACGAGCACGTCGTAGTCGCCCAGGCCGATGTCATGCTCGTCGCGCAGCTCGGCGTCGAGGCGCTTGGTGACCTTGGCATGGGCATGGAGCAGGCCCTGCCAGGCACTGAGCTCGAGGTCGCTGAGGCGATTCATACACGCACCGCCAGGCGGACCGCAAACCCGATGAGCACCACTCCGGTGACGCGTGTCAGCACCGGGGCCAGCCGCTCCCAGCCACGCAATCGCACGCTTGAAGCGAGGACGGCGTAGGTGGAGAACCAGGCCAGCACGATCGCCACGAAGACAGTGCCGAGCATGAGGACCTGGGGCATCGGATCGCCTGCGGGATCGATGAACTGCGGCAGCAGACTCGTGTAGAAGACCACCTGCCCCGGATGGAGCAGGTTGCTGATGAGCCCCGCACGGAACGGCTCGCCAGGTGACCGACGCCGGGCTCGGGACTGGTCGATTGCGGCCGGCGCCTCGGACCTGGCGCCGAGAAGCGCCTGGAGTCCGAGCCAGCCCAGGTAGCCGGCGCCCAGCAGGCGGACGATGACCAAGAGATCTGGAGACGCGCTCAGCAGGGTCGCTAGGCCCGCAGTTGCGGCCAAGGCCCACAGCGCCGCGCCGGCGGCGATGCCGAACGCGGTGAGCAGGCCGGCGCGGCGGCCTGCCGCAAGGACACTGCGCGTGACCAGCATCAGGTCGGGCCCAGGCGTCAGCACGATGAGCGCGGCAAGGCCGACGAACGGCAGCATCGCTTCCACTCGATCAGGCCTCTGCGGCAACCAGCGATGAGGGTCGCGGTGCGAACAGCCCGATCCAATCGCCGAACGCACTGAGCAGCTCTGCCAACCGCCGCTGGATCTTCGCGTCTGTGAGCCGGCCGGCGGCGTCGAAGGCCAGCTCGGCACTCGGGATGAAGAGCATCGGCTGCGGCATGACCAGCGCACCAGCCGCCGTCAGCGCGTGGCGGAGCTCCTTCTGGGCATAGCGCGTGCCCCACGGGCCCGTGGTCGCGCCCATGATTGCGACCGGCTTGCGGTCCAGGACCGCGGAGCCGTCTGGCCGTGACAGCCAGTCCACCACGTTCTTCATCACGCCCGGTATCGATTGGTTGTATTCCGGCGTGGCGATCAGGATGCCGTCGGCACCCATCACGAGCCTGCGCAGCTCCTGGACCGCACCCGGCCCATCCGGCCGCGCGGCCTCGAGGTCCTCGTTGAACAGCGGAACGCCGGCCAGGTCGTCGAAGACGTCGATCTCCAGCCCGGCTGGGGCGATGCGAGATGCGGCCGTCGTCAACAGACGATTCAAGGATCCGGCTCGCAGGCTGCCGGCGAACGTAACGATCTCCAACATCATAACTTCCTTCGCGTGCGAATATTTCGCATGCGAAGTATAAGCCGGAGCCCAGGCTGTCGTCAAGGCGTAAGTCGCGGAAGCGACGAGCTTTCGTTGGCCGGGCCCAATTCGGCCCTGCTGGTGGAGGGTCGCGTGACGCGGGAGATCGTGATTGACGGCGCCGATTTCGGCCTGAAGCGCGCCGCGGCTTCGGCGCTCCGCGGAGGCGACGCACAGCTCAACAGCGC
>JACCWY010000056.1 GCA_013697395.1 Chloroflexota bacterium
CCGATGTACCGCTCGACCGCCGGACGGAGGCCCGCCGCGATGGCCGTCGTCGCGGTCCGCGGGTACTCGCGGAACTCGCGGGACACATCCGACGAGCACGTCACCGGCACACCGGGCAGCGCCTTCCGGAGCGCATCGGTGACCCGCCGCTCGTGGGCGTCGGACGCGTACGAGAAGAGCAGCGCGACCGCCACCGATCGTGGCCGTCGGCGCCGAACCGCGCCCACGACACGCGCGATCTCCTCTCGGGTCAGCGGGACGATCGGCCGTCCGTCGCGGCCCATCCGCTCGCGCACCTCGAGCCGGTCCGCCCTCCGGACTAGCTCGGGCGGCCGGGGAGCGAAGAGGTCGTACATCGCCTCGCGCATGCCGTCACGGATGCCGAGGATGTCTCGGAAGCCGGCTGTCGCGACGAGTACGACCCGGTCGAGCGACCCCGTCAACAGCGCGTTCGTCGCGACCGTCGTCCCGTGGACAAGCCGCCCGATGGCCGCCGGCTCGACGCCGTCACGGGCGAGCGCGTGGAGTGCCGCGAGGAGCGCCCGCGCGGGATCGTCCGGGGTGGACGGCACCTTCGCGAGGCGCATCGCGCCGTCGGCGCGGATCGCCACCGCATCGGTGAACGTCCCCCCGACGTCGATCCCGACTGCCCAGCCGCCGGCTCCGGAATGGGACGCCATCTCGTGCTGCTCAATCGGGTGGCAGCTCCCGGTACATCAGGCTCGTGTCGATGCCCGCCCGCCGGTTGCGAAACGACTGGATCGCGTAGATCGCGATCCCCAGGGCGAAGATCAGGAGCGTCATCGTCACGCCGGTCCGGTTCAGGTAGTCGAGCTGGCCCTCCGCCTCCCCGATCCCGACGAAGTTCAGGATCGGGTTGATCCCCGCGAACCAGTACAGGACGACGGAGAACACGAGCCAGACGATCCCGAGGATCGGCAGCAGGTTCCCCCACGGGGCGTCGCGTGCGATGTCCGGCCGAGTGAATCGGACGAGCAGGGCGTTGATGCCGGGCATGATCCAGGTCAGGCCGGCGGCGAGGATCGAGAACCACAAGGTCGAGACGAGGTTGAGCTTGCCGTCCACCGGCGCGAGGAACCCGAGCCCGATGGAGGGCAGGATCGCGAAGTTCTGGAAGAGCGCGAACACGGCCGCCACGACGATCGCGGCGAGGATCGCATTGGCCGGCGCTCGAAGCCGCTCGGACACTGCGCCGAACCACTCGGGCACCTGTCGGTCGAGGCTCCAGGCGAGCTGGAGGCGCGACAGGAAGGCGATGTAGACCGGGCAGAGCAGGAACGGGAAGAGCGTCACCGCGAGGCTCACGAGGGTCCAGATCGGCCACAGTCCAGGCGCCGCGATCGCGCCCGTCAGCGGCATCGAATTCGGCTGCCCGAGGGCGAGCGGCGGGTCGCTGATGAAACCCCAGTACTGGCCTCCCCAGGCGACCTGCGCGTCGAGGCCGAGCCGGTAGCTGATGAAGTCGGTGTAGACCGAGTTCATGAGGACGGCGATCAGCAACGCGCCGAGGAGCGCGATGATGATGCCGCGCCGGACGTTGCCCCGGATCTCGCCCGAGATGTAGGCCGAGTACTGGAACCCGATGTAGTTGAGCAGGACGATTCCGGCGATGAACGCGAAGGTACTCGGGTCGAGGTTGATGCCTTCGCCCTTGAACCCGGCCGTCGCGCCCGCCGCAGCCAGCTGGTCGACCGTCAGCCCACCGGTGTACGTCGGCAGGTTCGCCGCGAAGCTCTCGGGCGTGATCGCCACCATCCCGACGACGAACATCAGGGCGGCCCCGACGAGGCCCAGGACGGCGAGCCCGGTGACGATCGAGTGGAATCGTCGCACTGGCTGGAACGTGATGAACGCGACCAGGCCAAGCACGATGAGCGAAGCGATGAAGCCGGGCGCGCCCGTGACCGCGCCGGTGTCGTCGGTGAACCACGTGTTCGCGCCGTTGAAGAACTCGGAGCCCGTCCCGATCCCGATCACCCGACCCGTGATCTGGAGATTTCGGACGACGATCGGGACCTCGAATGCGATGATCGCGAGCGACGCGAACGCGAGGGTCCAGCTCTCCAGCCAGCCGACGAACGGCCCGATCCGCGGCACGATCCGCGACGTGAACACATAGTCGCCGCCGGAACGCGGCATGACTGACGTGAGCGACGCGTAGATCAGCGCGAGCAGGACGCAGAACGCACCGACGATGATCGCGCCCCACCCGTACGTCGTGAACCCGGCGACGCCGATCGGCACGAACGCCAGCGAGTAGAAGACCGGGTACCAACCGACGCCGGCGCCGATGAACGCCGCGGTGTTGAAGAACAGCGCGTTGGTCACGCTCACCTCGCGGACCAACCCCGACGACTGCCGGGTGAACAGCGCGCGACCCTCTGTTGTTGAGCCCATTGCGGCGCGACCCTCCCTTCTGGCAGAACCGCGTCGCGGGGATCGCAGCGCGACCGCCGAACCCGGCTCTCCCGCTCCCACTTGGTCGGCCGTCCTCCGGACGTCGGAGTGCCGCCAGTATACTGACGCGCTCGTGGCCGAAACAGCTCCTTCGACGACCCTCGCGGACCCCCTTGCCGAGGCGCTCAGGCTGATCGGCCTCGCCGACGCGCAGGGAGCGATGCTGCGGCTCATGGGCGGCCTCGCGTTCCACGCCCAGGCGCCGGAATGGACAGCCGGGGTGGAGCGAGAACGGCGCGACATCGACCTCGCGACGACGAGCCGCGACCGCAAGGCCGTGGCCGAGCTCCTCGTCGCGAATGGCTATGTCCCCGACCGCCAGTACAACGCCCTGTACGGTCATAAGCAGCTCTACTTCGTCGACCCCGCCCGGGAGCGCCCGGTCGACGTGCTGGTCGACCGTCTCGAGATGTGCCACTCGTTCCTGTTCGCCGACCGACTCGCCCTCGACCGGCCGACTCTCCCGCTCGCGGATCTGCTCCTGTCGAAGCTCCAGGTCGTCAAAGTCAACCGGAAGGACGTCCTCGACACCCTCATCCTCCTCGCCGAGCATCCGCTGACGAAGGACGACACCGGGATCAACACGGCAAGGATCACCGCGCTCACATCGACCGACTGGGGCTGGTGGCGGACGGCGACCGGCAACCTCGACCGGCTCCTCGGTTTCCTCGAGAGCGAGATCGGACCGTCCGACCTCGACACGGGGCGGCCGAACCGGTACCAGCCGGCCGTGCAGGTCGGGGCTCTCCGGGCCGCGATCGATGCCGCACCGAAGTCGACAAGATGGCGGCTCCGGTCGCGTATCGGCGACCGGGTCGCCTGGTACGAGGAGCCCGAGGAGGTGGGTCACGGCCGCTGACCGCCGGCCGGCGTCGCTCGACGGGCTGCGCGTGGCTGTGGCCCAAGTCGGGGCACGCGTCGGGGAGTCGGTCGCCAACCTCGCTCTGGCTGACCGCTGGGCTGCCCGGGCCGCGGCGCGCGGCGCCCACCTCGTCGTCTTCCCAGAATGCTTCGTCCAGGGTTACTCGCTACGACCTGACGTCCTCGCCCTCGCGGAACCCGCGGACGGCGCCGCCGTCCAGACGCTCGCCACGACCGCCGCCCGCCACGGGATCGCCCTCGTCGCCGGGTTCATCGAGCGCGGAGTCGAGCGGCCGTTCAACTCGGCCGTCGTCGTCGATCGGGACGGCCGCGTCGCAGGCGTCTACCGCAAGACCCACCTGTTCCGCGACGAGCGCGCCGCGTTCTCAGCGGGCGACACACTCACCGTCTTCGAGCTGTCCCTCGCCGGCGGGAAGCGTCGCCCGGTTCCCGTCGGGGTCTACATCTGCGCCGACATCGAGTACCCCGAGGTCGTCCGGGCCCTCGCCATCTCCGGCGCCCGGCTCGTCGCCGTCCCGTCGGCGGACATGGAGCCGTTCCGGGCCCAACAGGCGGCGAACCTCGCGAGCCGGGCGATCGAGAACAACCTCTACGTCGCCCTCGCGAACACTCTCGACCTCAACCAGCAGCTGCCGCCCAAAGGGCGTCAGCTTGGCGGTACGATGGAGCATGAGAGCCCTCCCTCGGTGTGGAGCTTCGACAACCCCAAACCGAGCACGAGGGCTCTCAATCTGTCAACAACGTGAGTGGGAACGACAACTAGTCGGGCAACCTCATCGGTACGTCTCCAGGAAGTCGAGAATGAGGCTCGTCGTCGCCTCGATGATCTCGTCGCCGGCGAAGGTGAGCAGCTCCGCGCCGTGCGACCTCGACTCGATCAGCTCGAGCAGTTTCGGCTCACCCGACGCCTCGAACATCGCGCGCGCGTCGTCCGCGAAGCGGACCGATTCGATCCCTGGCTTGAGCGGAGCGCTCCCGGGCGTCTGCACATCTTCCGTGCCGGCGACGAACAACTTTGGCTCGTCGATCATCGTCAGCCGTTCGGGAGTCAGGTCGTTCTCCTCGGGCGCACCTGCGTAGTACCTCGACGGCCACTGCGGGGTAGAGAGCGAGACCACTCCTGCCACCTCGATGTCGGGCTGCTGCGCCGCACGCAGCACGGCAAGCCCGCCCATGCTCGCTCCGATCAGGAAAATGGTGTCCACGCCCTCTCCCTGCAGGTAGTCGACCGCCGCGACCACGTCGCGCCAGTTGGCACCCAGGTCGCGCCCGCCGGTGCAATCGTCGCGATCGCAGAAGCCGCGGAAGGTGAAGGTCAGTGCCACGTACCCCTGCTCCGCCAAGATGGCCGGGAAGTCGCGCCAGTCGTCCTGCCCCGTGAACTCACTGAAGCCGTGGGCCAGAATCACCCCCACGGACCCCTGGCCCCACCGGCGGCCGTTGAGCTCGAGCCCGTCCTCCGTGACCAACCGCACTCGCTCGAATCCGTCGTCCGCCGTCTCCGACGGCGCCGGGCTGAACGATTCCGACGGCGACGGGCTGGACGTTGTCTCGGAGGTAGCCAACGTCGGGGCGGGCTGCGATGCGGTTCCAGCCGTCGAGCATCCGGCCAACGGCATCGTGCTGACGAGCATTGCGATGGCCGCGGCGCGCCACGACATGGTGTAGAGGGTTGTCCTCAATTGTGGCCTCCAACAGCGAAGGTGGCCAACGCGGCGAGCGCCGGCACGCAATTCCTGAGTCTCGACATGGTGGGCCGTTGCTCCCTGTACAAAGGTCTGAATAACATAATGGGACGTAATGGGATTAATCGGGCTGCGAAACGAGATGGCGCACGCGGAACGCGCGCACCACGGGGGCACCGGCAGGGAGTCGAAGGCGCTGTTCATGCGCTCGTCGCGGTAGCGACGCCACGTGGCTTCGGATTCCCAGACGTCGATGATGCGGAACCCGTCGTCGGTCGGCCCAGCGGCGCGGAGGATCACCCCCGGCGCTCGAGCCTCGCCGAGTCTGTACGGCGATCCCCGATACAACGGTGCATCGGCCAACGTGATGCGCAGAGTCGAGGCCGGCGGAACCAGGCGTCACGCAGCAGCCGCTGCGCGCGACTCGTGGACGATGAGGGTTCAGATAAGGGTTCAGTGGGACCAATTAGAACAGTAGAAATGCCCGATCCGAGCGTGGATCGGGCCTCTTCGTTCTATTTTGGTACCGCATACCGGATGCGCAGTTTTCCCGTGTCAAGCGTGCCAACCTAAAGACGCCTGACTCGCTGTGGGCAGCATGGCACCCATGGTTCGATTCCATAAGGGTGCTGATAAGGGTGCTTGGAATGAACGCGGCGCAAGGCACGGATCGAGCTGGGCAAGCTCCTATCTTGTCAAGCCGCGACCTCGACGACCGCAGCGGGCGGTTGCAGCAGCCGATAGACACGCCTGGCGAGATGACGCTTGAGGCAGCGCAGCGCCTCCCGCCAGCTCTTGCCCTCGGCT
>JACCWY010000356.1 GCA_013697395.1 Chloroflexota bacterium
TGGATGAGCCGCTCTCCAACCTCGACGCCAAGCTGCGCGTCCAGACCCGCGCCGAGATCGCACGTCTTCACCAGCGACTCGGAACCACCACCGTCTACGTCACCCATGACCAGGTCGAGGCGATGACCATGGGCGACCGCATCTGCGTCATGAAGGACGGCCTCCTCCAGCAGGTCGGCTCGCCGCAGGAGCTGTACGACCACCCGGTCAACATCTTCGTCGCCGGGTTCATCGGCTCGCCTTCCATGAACTTCGCGACGACCCAGACCGAGGGCAAGGACCTCATGTTCGGTGGCGCCAAGCTGGAGCTCAGCGGCGCCCAGGCACGTGCCGCCGAGTCGGTGTCGGATGGCGCGCAGGTTCTCATCGGCTTCCGACCCGAGCACATCGAGCTGGCCAACGGCCAGGGCGGCAGCGCCGTGCGGTTCCCGGCCAAGGTCGACGTCGTCGAGTATCTTGGCAACGAGGAGCTCATCCACGCCCAGGCGGAGGGAAACGAGGTCGTCGCCCTCCTCCCGTCCGACCGAAAGGTCAGTGTCGGCGACAGCGTCGACCTGGCGGTACCGATGGAGAAGCTCCACATCTTCGATCCCGAGTCGGAGAAGACGCTCGTCGGATGAGACGGCAATTCGAACCCGATTGAAACGGCAACCGTAAGAAGAGAAGGCAGGCGTTCCACATACCCATGGATCCGTGGCAGCGCCACGCAATCAAAACCAGGAGTCAGGTGGAGGATATAGATGTCCAAGTTCAGGCTGGTCGCACCATTCATGATCGTCATGCTGGTGCTGACCGCGTGCCCGGCCGGCGATGGCGGCACGGGCGGAAGCCCCGGCGATGGCGGAGATGGCGGCGAGCCCGCCGGTGAAGCCGACGGTAGCATCACCGTAACGTCGCTGTGGGGCGGCGCGGAGGAGGAGGCCTTCCAGGTCGTCCTTGCCGCATTTGAGGAGAGCAGCGACATCGCGATCGAGTACGAGGCGAACCGAACGGATTACGAGACGATCATCCGCACTCGGCTCCAAGGGGGCAACCCGCCCGACGTTGCCATCATTCCGAACGTCGGGTTCCTTCGCGGGCTTGCGCGTGAAGGTTCCGTTATTCCGCTCGCGGACCTGGGGATCGAGCTCTCGGCGATCGAAGGCCAATTCCCCGCAGGCATCCTCGAGGTTGGCAACGTTGATGGCGAGCAGTACGCGTTCCAGGTCAAGCTGAACTCGAAGTCGACCATCTGGTACAGCCCGGAGCGCTTCGAGGAGATGGGGGTCGAGCCGGTCGAGGACTGGGACGGCCTGCTGCAGCTGACCGACGACATCAAGGCCACCGGCGCGACCCCGTGGTCGCTCGGCGCACAGGACGGCTGGACGCTGACCGACTGGTTCGAGGTCATCTACCTCAAGATGAACGGGACGGAGGCGTACGACACGCTCTTCAGCCCTGATGGCGACTGGACGGATCCGACGGTGCAGGCCGCCATCGACAAGATGCTCGAGGTCCTGACCGATGAGAACGTCGACGGTGGCATCGACGGCGCCAGCGCGACCCTCTTCGTGCCGGCGATCGCAAAGGTCTTCGGCACCAGCCCGTCGGCGGAGCTCTACTACGGTGGCGGGTTTGTTGGCGGCATCGCCACCGGCGTCGACGTCAACCCTGACCTCGCGGGCCAGGAAGGAACGGCCATCGACTGGTTCCCGTTCCCGACCATCGACGGCAACGGCGAGGGACTCGTGACGTACGGAGGCGATCAAATCGCCGCCCTGGTCAACGATGCCGATGTCCAGGCCTTCATGGAGTACATGCTGGGCACCGAAGCAGCCGAAGTCTGGGCCGCCGAGGGGACGATCATCGTGCCGAACGTCAACGTCGACACGAGTGTCTACCCGACGCCGCTCGTCCAGGCCGAGGCCGAGCAGGTCAATTCCGCCGAGGCGGTCCGCTTCGACGGCGGCGACCTGCTGCCGACGGGTCAAGGGGACGCGCTCGGTGCCCTGCTGCAGTCCGCCTTCCGCGGTGAGGAGATGTCCGGGCTCATCGAGGAGTTCCAGACGCAGCTCACGACCGCGTGGGAGGAGTCGTAACGACCTGAACCGAGGGCGGGAGAAGCAATTGTTCTCCCGCCCTATTCAGTTCCCGAAGGAGGACCCAATGGCGGCTGCCTCTCCCCCGGCAGGCGGGACCCCGTCGAGCAGAGACGGTGGTGGATTCCGGATCAACTGGACCGCGGTGCTCTTCATGCTGCCGGCCATGCTGCTGCTGGTCGGGTTCCTCGTCTTCCCGGCTCTTTACACCCTTGGTTTGAGCTTCGACCGCGGACGCGGCGGTGAGTTCTCCGAGTTCGTCGGCCTGCGAAACTTCATCAACCTGTTCACGGCCGACCCGAACTTCCTGCGGCTCGGCTTCCCACCATCGGGCGCGCTCTGGAACAACGTCCTGTGGGTGATCTTCTACACGGTCCTCTGCGTGTTCCTCGGCCTGCTCATCGCGGTCATGGCGACCCGGGTACGGTACGAGGCGATCATCAAGTCCATCGTCTTCCTGCCGATGGCGATCGCTGCCACGGCCATCGGCGTCATCTGGAGCTTCGTCTACTTCCCCGACGCCGAGACGGGGCTCATGAACGCGATCCTGGGCATCGTCGGGGTGGGGCCAGTCGCCTTCCTCGGCAGCCCCGACACGGTCAACTGGGCGCTCATCGCCGTCGGCGTCTGGGGCTCGGTCGGGTTCGCGACCGTGATCCTGTCGGCCGCCCTGAAGGGCATCTCGACCGAGGTGCTCGAGGCGGCCCGCGTCGACGGCGCGAGCGAGCGGAGCATCTTCTTCCGGATCATCATCCCGATGGTCAGCCTGCCGATCTCCGTGGTGGCGGTGACGCTGGTGGTGAACGTCATCAAGCTCTTCGACCTCATCTACGTCATGACGCGCGGAGGGCCAGGCACCTCGAGCCGCGTGATCGCGTTCTCGATGTACCAGGAGGCATTCCCTGCCGGGCGGTTCGGCTACGGCGCGGCCATTGCAGTGGTCATGCTGCTGCTCCTGATCCCGGTCCTGGTCTTCAACGTCCGGCGCTTCAGCACCGAGCGGGTGACCTCATGACCGCCACGTCCGTCGCCGAGACTCGGACGGTCGAGCGCACGTTCAGCCAGCGTCTGAGCGGCTTCATCGGTCGCAGTCCGATCCACATCGCGCTTGGGTTGATCGGCCTCCTCTGGCTGCTCCCGTCCGTCGGCCTGCTGATCACGTCGTTCCGGCCGGCGTCCGACATGCGCGCGACCGGGTGGTGGACCGTGATCACGAACCCGAACTTCACGCTAGACAACTACCAGCGGGTGCTCGAGGCCGAGGGAATGGGCGGCGCCTTCCTCAACAGCGTGTTCATCACGGTACCCTCGACACTCCTTCCGCTCCTGATCGCCTCGTTGGCCGCATTCGCGCTGGCCTGGATCAGCTTCCCGTTCCGCGATACGATTTTCCTCGTCATCGTCGGGCTCATGATGGTGCCGGTGCAGGTCGGGTTCATCCCGCTGGTCACGGCCATGAGCGGTACGCCGCTCCTGTCCGGCTTCGGCGGGGTCTGGCTGGCCCACTCGGCCTTCGCGCTGCCATTCGGGATCTTCCTGCTGCGCAACTTCTTCATCACCCTACCAAAGGACCTGATCGAGGCGGCTCGCATCGACGGTGCGTCGAGCCTGCAGATATTCCGGACGATCGTCGTGCCGCTGTCGGTTCCCGCCATCGCCAGCT
>JACCWY010000357.1 GCA_013697395.1 Chloroflexota bacterium
GCGGACTCACGCAGCAGCACTTCCGGATAGCGCGAAGCGGCGATGCCGTAGAACACCTCCTGGGGCAGCAGCGCAGGATCGGCCGCATCGCCGTGCTCCTCGTATACGGCCTGTTGCAGCGCCTCCACGCTCTCGTCGCTGATCGGACCGCCGTCCGGAGCCCGGTACTCGAAGCCGGTGTTCAGCGGGTTCGCACCGCCGAACATCGAGTCGGACTGCGTCAGCTCCGCCGACTCGACCCAGTGCGGAAGGGCTGCATCCATCCCGGTCGAGACACCGGCGGCAAGCGCGATGCCGATCAGGAGGGCCGGCAGGAGCCTCCCGATTACGGCACCAAGCAGGACGGCCGCCATCAGCACGAGCACGGAGCGCGTCACCATCGAGATCCCCCGCGAGCCATGCCGGTCGAAACCGATGTCGTTGTGCGGGAAGTACGCCTGCGCCAGTTGCTCGGCCGCGAAGGCCATGACGCCGATCAGCACCAGAGCGACCGCCAGCACCGGCACGACCCGCCAGGCCAGCCACTTCAGGCGGGAGCCGGCCAAGGGCCAGGCGATCATGGCGGTCCTCTGCTCGATCTCGCGCGCCAGGATCGGCACACCAAGGACGATCGGCACGCCGTACATGGCAATCCCAATCCCCAGTTGGGTCATCATCACTGTCTGCATGTGCGTGTCCTGAAACGCGAAGATCACGTTGCAGGCCTTCGGCTCGCCCGGCGTGCCGCAGGCCTCGAGCACCGAACGCATGTCGAAGGGTCAGCCATATCGCCGCCGCCGCAAGGCCCAGGCACACGAAGGTCGCGAAGCCGATCGACGAAGGCTGGAGCTTGAAGGCCAGCCGTGCCCAGGTCATCGGTCGGCTCACTCCGGCCGACGACGCTGAACGACGGCCGCCGCGACGCCACCGACCAAAACCGTCGCGCCGATCAACACGGCCGACTCGCGGGCGAGAACCTCGAAGTAGCGCGACCCTGCGACCCCATACGACACGCTGTACGGGAGGATGGAGTCGGGCGGCAGCTCCGGGCTGTACTCCTGGAAGGCCGCCTGGCCAATGGCGTTGGCCTCGTCTTCGCCGATGGGCCGGCCATCAGGAGCTCGGTATGCGCCACCAGTCATGAATGAACTACCGCCGTCCGCCTCGGCCGCCGTGAGTTCGGTCGACTCAACCCCATACGGCGGCAGGACCGCAAACGCCATCGAGAGGCCCACCGCGAGCGCCACGCCGATCAACAGGGATGGCAGGAGTCGTCCAACGACCGCTCCCACGGCAAGGGAAGCGGCGAACATCAGCCCGGCGCGAGTCATGAGCGAGATGCCTCGCGCTCCGTGCTGTGCGAAACCGATGTCGCTGTCGGGAGCACCGACAGCCGCCAGCCCCTCGGCGGCAAAGGCTATGACGCCGATCAGCACGAGGCCGATGACGAGCACCGACCCAGCACGCCAAGCGAGCCACTTCAGGCGCGATCCGGCCAGCGGCCAGGTGATCATCGCGGTCCGCTGCTCGATCTCGCTCGTAAGAATCGGCACCCCGAGCACGAGGGGCACGGCGTACATCGCCAGGCCGATCGCCAAGTAGATCATCCCCACTGCGTCGCCAAGGGGCGAGCCGAACAGGTGAATCGTTCTGCAGTCGTCCGTCGCGCTGCGCGACCCGCACTCCGCGAGCATCGACGGCAGGCTCAGCGCCAGGCCCGCCAGGCCCAGGCACACGAAGGTCGCGAAGCCGATGGCTGACGGCTGGAGCTTGAATGCCAGGCGTGCCCAGGTCATCGGTCTTGTTCTACGCCGGCCGTCGCCGGGTCACGACCACGGCGGCCGCGGCGAGGGCCGCCGCTCCGACGAGGATTGCGATGACTGAGTCTCGGAGCACCAGCTCCGGATAACGCTCGCCGAGAACGAGCAGCCGCACTTCGTGGCCCAGCAACCGGCCCACCGCGAGGTCCTCCTCGGAGGCAAAGACCCGACCGCGCTCGTCGATGGGGTAACCGATGTCTCTGACGAACTCACCCTCGGGGGTTTCGATCCCGTACTCGATGTCGAGCGCGGCCCTGTCGAACGGCACCGCGTTGCCGGCATCGTCGTAGAAGCGCTGGATGGTCGCCTCAGACTCCGCCCAGGCGTTCTGAGCGAAGGTGATCCCGACGAACACGATGCCGATGACGACGGCTGATGCGAGCACCGCCGGCAGCACGCGACCGATAAGCGCGCCGACAAGCACGCCGAGCATCATCGCTCCTGTCCCGCGGGCGACGATCGGCAGGCCGCGCATGCCGAAATACACGAAGTCCTCGCCCAGGGTGCGCTCCGGCCAGATCGCCGCCGCCAGCACCTCGCCGGTGACCGCGATCACGCCGAGGAGCAGCAGCCCAAAAACGGCAACGAAGCCGATGCGCCGCAGCAGCCACCGCACGCGCGATGGGCTCAGCGACCACGCTACCTGCGCGGTTCCGCCGTCGATCTCGCGGGCGACGAGCGGCGCACCGAGGATGACGCCGATCCCGAACGGCACGACCAGTGCGATACCCAAGAGGTTCGACGCCCGCCCCTGCGTCTCGTAGTACTCACCCAGGATGGCCCCGCATCCCACCGGTGGCCCGGTCAAGGAGTCAAGCTCCTCGGCGACAAAGGCCAGGCAGTTCGGACTGGCGGCGTACAGTCCGTTGAGCGTGTACGCAAACCACAGCATCGCGCCAACGAGGAGCGCCGCGCCAGCCGCAACCAGCCAAAGCTCCCAGCGCTGCTGGCGATACGAAAGCCTCGCCCAGGTCAGCACGCCCGTCATGCCAACACCCGACAGATTGCGGCCGCCGCCGGAAGACTGCCACCCCGATCTATGGCCATCAGACCGGCCGCCGCCGGCGAAGGGCGAGCGCTGTAGCGCCGAGTGCCACTAACCCGAGCGTCGCGACGACGAGTCCCTCGCGCCCCGTGATCTCGCCATACCGTGAGCCGGGAATGACCAACTGCGTCTCGTAGCCGAAGAAGCGCCCCTCCTCGAAGTCCTCCTGCGACGTGTACATACGCCCCTGCTCGTCGTTCATCTGGAAGTCGAGTCCGCGCCCGAAGAACTCCTCGTAGGTCAGGAACTCACCGTCGCGCGTCTCGATCCCATAGGCGACCGTCAGCACCGACGTGTCGAACGCCATCGGATCACCTTCTGCCGTCATGGGTCGCCGGGCTATTGTCTCGCCCTCGTTCCATCGGTCCATCGCGAAACTAACGCCGGTGAAAGACAGACCGATGACCAGCGCCGAGGCCAGGACGGCGGGCAACACGCGACCGATGACCGCGCCGACGAGCATGCCGACCATGAGCGCCCCGACGCCGCGCACCACGATCAGCCAGCCACGTTGTCCGTTGTAGGTGAAGTCCTGGGCGAGGTTCGCCTCCGGCATGAGCGTGGCGGCAAGGATCTCGCTCGTCACCGTCAGGACGCCGAGCAGGACAACCACGACGAGCGCGATGAACCCGATCCGGCGCAGCAACCAGGTGACGCGCGAGCGCCCGAGCGTCCACGCGAGCTGCGCGGTACCGCCCTCGATCTCACGGGCCACGATCGGCGCGCCAAGGATCACGCCCATCCCGAACGGCGCGATGAACGCGGCGTACAGGAGACTCTGCGCGGTGCCGCCGGCCTCGTAGAAGCGGTTGAGGATCGGCTGGCACGAGGTCGACGCGTTATCGGGAGGAAAGCATTCCGGGCTGGCGGTTCGTAGGCCGGCGAGCTCGTTCGTGAACCACAACATCCCGACGGCCACGAGCGCCACGCCGGCCGCCACGAGCCACAGCTCCCAGCGCTGCTGGCGGTACGAGAGCCGTGCCCAAGTCAGCATCGGGTCTACACCGTCCTTCGGCGGTGCACGACAACTCCGGATCCGAGGCCGAACAAGACCGCCAAGCCGCCCAGGACGGCCGCCTCACGTGCCACGATCTCTGGATACCGCTCACCTGGAATAGCCAATACGTGACTTTGTCCGATCAGCTCGCCAAGTTCCTCGGGCGACTCCATGCCCTCAAACTCGGATCCTTCTGGCGGCACGTAAATCCGGCCGTCCATGTCCATCGCGTAGGAGCCGATACCGGTTCGCTGCATCTCCAGGTGGGTCATGATCTCGCCGTTCGTCAGCACGACGCGTTCGCCCAGCGAGAGGTCGCCGGTGATGTAGCGGTGAGGAACCCGATCTCCCAGCGCTGAAGGCGGAAGGAGAGCCGCGCCGAGGTCACGCCGCGCGCTCACGACCCGGGACCGGGCGGGCGGAGGCCAGATACCCGAGCACGACCTCCTCCAGCGTGGCGGGACGCAGCCGACCATCCTGCGTGGATCGCTCCAGCGCCAGGCGCTCGCCGGCCGGACCGAGGAACGTCGAGACGACTTCACCCGATGCCTCCTCCGCCGGACCGATCCGATGCGAAGCGAGGGCATCGGCCACGGTCTCCTGGAGCAGGACGCGCCCAACGCCGAGCACGATGAGGCGGTCACAGGCCTGCTCCACATCCGTGACGATATGGCTGGAGAGCAGCGCGGTGGCGCCGTCCGTGCGGACCGCATCGGTCAGGACATGGAGAAACTCTCGTCGCGCCAGCGGGTCAAGAGAGGCGAGTGGCTCATCCAGCAGCAGGATCGACGCGCGCGTGCCGAGCGCCAGCGCCAGCGCAACCTGCGACTGCTGCCCGCCCGACAGGTTGCGCGCGCCGGCGTCCAGCGGAATCCCCAACTGGTCGAGACGCTCACTTGCCGATGCGCGGTCGAAACCGGGCCGCAACTGGACGGCCAGGTCGAGGTGGTCCGACACCGACAGCCCGTCATACAGCGCCGGCGACTGAGGAACGTAGCCGAGATGCGCCAATGCGCCGGACCGATCACGCCAGGGGTCAATCCCCTTGACCGATACCGACCCGCGCGTCGGACGCTCGAAGCCGACCCAGGTCT
>JACCWY010000079.1 GCA_013697395.1 Chloroflexota bacterium
GGCCATGAGGGCATCAGCCTCGACTACGGCGCGCTGGCGAAGCGGCGTGACGCCGTCATCGAGAAGCACGTCGGCGGCGTCGAGTTCCTCATGAAGAAGAACAAGATAACCGTGCTGCAGGGCAACGGCGTGCTCACCGGGCCGACCAGCGTGCGCGTCTCCGGCGGCAATGCCGGCGACGTCGAGGCCAGCGCCGACAACCTGATCCTGGCGACGGGCAGCGCCCCGCGCCTCCTCCCGGGGCTGGAGCACGACGGCCGGCTCATCATCACGTCCGACGAGGCGATCACCCGCGGCGACGTGCCGGGACGCGTCACGATCGTGGGCGCCGGGGCGATCGGCGTCGAGTGGGCAAGCATGTACCGCGACTTCGGCGCCGAGGTCACGCTCGTCGAGTTCGCGGATCGGATTGTGCCCCTCGAGGATCCCGACGTCGGCAGAGAGCTTGCGCGCGTCTTCAAGAAGCGCGGAATCTCCATCCATGCCGCCAGCACGATCGATCCGGAGAGCATCACCAAGGGCGAGAGCGACGTCAGCTTCGTCGTGGCCTCGAAGGACGGCGCGAAGCGGTCGGAGCTCACGGCCGACGTCATCCTGGTCGCCGTCGGCCGGCAGCCGCTCACCGCGAACATCGGTCTCGAGGAGATCGACGGCGTGACCGTCGACCGCGGCTACGTCGAGGTCGACGAGTACATGCGCACCCGCGCCGAGCACCTGTACGCCATCGGCGACATCGTGCCGGGGTACGCCCTGGCCCACGTTGCCAGCCACGAGGCGGTCGTCGCGGTCGAGCACCTGGCCGGCCACGAGCCCGAGCCGGTTCGGATGGACCTCATGCCGCGCGTCACCTTCTGCCGCCCGCAGATCGCATCGGTTGGCTTCACCGAGGATGAGGCGAAGGCGGCCGGGCACGAGGTCAAGTCGGGCTCCTTCCCGTTCCGGGCGCTCGGAAAGGCGACGATCGTCGGCGAGATCGACGGATTCGCGAAGTTCGTGGCCGATGCGGAGAGCGGCCTCGTGCTCGGCGCTCACATCATCGGCCCGCACGCCGGGGACCTGCTGGCCGAGCCGACCCTGGCGCGCCTGGTCGAGGCCACCGCCGCGGAAATCGCGATGAGTGTCCACGCCCATCCCACCCTGACCGAGGTGCTCGCCGAGGCCGCACTGGCAGTCGACGGGGCTGCGATCCACGTCTAGCGAGGAGGGAGCCCGTATGGCACAGACGGACACGCGGCCACGCCACGCCGAGCTCGGCCTCTCCGACGACGACGTGCTGGGGATGTATCGGGCCATGCTCCTGGCCCGGGCGGTCGACGAGCGCATGTGGCTCATGCAGCGCGCCGGCAAGATCGCGTTCATCATCTCGGGCCAGGGCCACGAGGGCGCCCAGGTCGCGACGTCGTGGGCCATGCGCAAGGGTGTCGACTGGATGGCGCCGTTCTATCGGTCCATCGCGTCGACGATGACGTTCGGCATGAGCGCAGAGGACATCATCACCGCCCACCTGGCCAAGTCCGACGACGTCAGCAGCGGCGGCCGGCAGATGCCGGGCCACTACGGTGGCGCGCCCTACAACATCGTGTCGCTCTCGTCCCCGGTCGGAACCCAGGTCCTGCATGCCGTGGGGATCGCCATGGGTGCCTGGGTGCGCGGCGACGACGTGGTGGCCATGACCCAGTTCGGCGAGGGAACGTCCAGCCAGGGCGAGATCCACGAGGCGATGAACTTCGCCGGTGTCCACGGCCTGCCCGTCATCTTCGTGTGCGAGAACAACGGCTACGCCATCAGCGTTCCCCTCGATCGTCAGGTGGCCGGCGGCTCGGTCGCCGCGCGCGCGGCGGGCTACGGAATGCCGGGCGTCGTGGTCGACGGCGGCGACGTCCTCGGCTGCTACGCGGCGGCGAAGGAGGCCCACGAGCGGGCTCGGCGCGGCGACGGGCCAACCCTGATCGAGGCGCAGGTCGTGCGCCTGACCAGCCACTCATCGGACGACGACCAGCGCCGCTATCGGGATCCGGCCGAGGTCGACGCACTCAAGGAGCGCGACCCGATCCCGCAGTTCGCGAACGAGCTTCGTGCCGCCGGCGTGCTCACGGACGAGCGCGAGGAGTCCCTCCGCGCCGAGGTCAAGGCCGAGGTCAACGATGCCTCCCGGAGCGCCGAGGCCCGACCCGAGCCGACGGCCGACGATGCCCACGAGCGGG
The DNA here is from genome assembly GCA_013697395.1 of Chloroflexota bacterium. GTDB lineage: Bacteria > Chloroflexota > Limnocylindria > QHBO01 > QHBO01 > JACDBZ01. Next base: position 2,205 of record JACCWY010000079.1, read on the forward strand.
TCTACGCCGAGCCGATCCCCGGCGGCGGCACCGCCGTCCCGCACGACCCGATCAGCGACGGAGGGCACTGAGCGATGGCCGAGCTGAACATCCTGGAGGCGATCCGCGGCGCCATGGATGAAGAGATGGAGCGTGACGAGCGGGTCATGGTCCTCGGCGAGGACGTCGGCAGGAAGGGCGGGGTGTTCGGAGCAACCGAGGGCCTGTGGGCGAAGTACGGCGACCGGCGCGTACTCGACACACCGCTGACCGAGGGGATGATCGCGGGCGCCGCGATGGGCGCCGCCGTCTACGGGCTCCGACCCATCGCCGAGATCCAGTTCGCCGACTTCGTGTATCCCGCCTTCAACCAGATCGTGTCGGAGATCAGTCGCATCCACTACCGCTCGAACGGGACGTTCACGGCACCGATGGTGATCCGCATGCCCTACGGCGGCGGCGTCCACGGTGCCCTCTACCACTCGCAGTCGAACGAGGGCTACTTCACGTCCACCGTCGGCCTGAAGGTCGTGGCGCCCGGAACACCCGCCGACGCGAAGGGCCTGCTGAAGGCGTCGATTCGGGACCCGGACCCGGTGATGTTCTTCGAGCACAAGAAGACGTACCGGCTGTTCAAGGCAGAGGTGCCCGACGGCGACACCGTCGTCCCCATCGGCAAGGCCGTCGTCGCCCGGCCGGGCAAGCACCTGTCGATCTTCTGCTACGGCTTCATGCGCACCTGCGCGCTCGAGGCGGCCGAGACGCTCGCGCGCGAGGACGGGGTCGAGGCGGAGGTCGTGGACCTGCGCACGCTGCGCCCGCTCGACAACGAGACGATCCTCGCCTCCGTCGGCAGGACCGGCAAGGCGCTGGTGGTCCACGAGGCGAACCGCTTCGGTGGGTTCGGCGCTGAGATCGCGGCCGAGATCGGCGAGCGTGCGTTCGAGTCGCTCGACGGGCCTGTCACGCGCCTCGCCGGGCCGGATGTCCCGGCGGTGCCCTACCACCACACGCTCGAGGACTGGTTCATGATCGGGCCGGCACGCATCGTGGATGCCGCGCGCAGGCTGGCAGCCTATTGATGGCGCGGGTCGCGATCCTGCCACCTACCAACTACCATCGGCTTAGACGCAGCGGACCTGCAGGTCGGAGCGCCTATCGGTTCGCCCCACGCTCAGCCGCCGCGCACCGATCAACCGTGCACACCGTCGACAGCGCCTAAGCCGACCGTCATTGGTATCTACCAATCTGGCACGCTTCGCAATCCCCGCACCACGACGAGTCATGACCTGACCAGAGGAAGGCCAACCACCGATGGCAACCACGATCAAGATGCCCCAGCTGGGGGAGTCGGTCACCGAGGGGACGATCGAGCGCTGGCTCGTCAAGGAGGGCGACACCGTCGAGCAGTACGATCCGCTCTTCGAGGTCGTCACCGATAAGGTGAACGCCGAGGTGCCGGCCGAGGTCGCAGGCACCGTCACCAAGATCCTGGTTCCCGACGGTGAGACCGTGGCCGTCGGCACCCCGGTCGCCGAGATCGACGCCGAGGGCGCGGGGTCCGCGGCGAGCGACGACGACGCCCCGGCCGCAGAAGCGCCAGCCGCCGCGGAGCCGCAGCCAGAGCCGGAGCCGGAACCCGCCCAGGCGGAGGCGGCCGCAGTCGAGGAGCAGGAAGAGGCCCCACCGGCGGCGACCGACGAGCAGCCCGAACCGAGCGCGGAGTCTCCCCAGCCCCAGCCCCAGGCTCAAGCCGCCGAGCCGGCGGCACCGGAGGCCACGACGGAGGAAGCGGCACCCGAGGCGGCGTCCGAAGCTGCGACCGAACCGGCGCCGAGCACCGGCAACGGCGCGGCGCGCATGACCCCGGCGGTGCGCCGCCTGGTGCGCGAGCACGACATCGATGTCGCCCAGCTGCGTGGCAGCGGAGCCGGCGGTCGCGTCACGCGCGACGATGTGCTGGCCTTCATCGACAGCGGGGCGCAGCCGGCCTCGGCCGAGGCGCCGCCCCAGCCTGCAGCCACGACAGCCGCGCCGGCACAGCCGCAGCCCCAGGCCGCGGACGCCTCTCATGCGCCGGCCCCCGCCCCTGCGCCAACGACCCCTGCGCCGCCTCCCGTCCCGGCTCCGACCGGTGGCGACACCGAGCTGCCGCTGTCACAGATGCGCCGGGGCATCGCGAGGAAGATGACCCAGGTCAAGCAGACCGTCCCGCACGCGTACACGGTCATCGAGGTCGACATGACCAACGTGGTGAAGTGGCGCGAGGCCAACAACATGGCCTTCAAGGCACGCGAGGGCGCCTCGCTCAGCTACGTCGCGGCGGTCGTGAAGGCCGTCACCGAGACCCTGCGCAAGCACCCGACCCTGAACAGCCAGTTCGCCGAGGACAAGATCATCCTCAAGCAGGCGATGAACATCGGGATCGCGGTCGCGATCGAAAACGGCCTGATCGTGCCGGTCATCGCCAATGCCGACCAGCTCAGCATCAGCGGGGTGAACGGACGGATCCGCGACGTGTCCAGCCGCGCCCACTCGGGCAAGCTGCGGCTCGACGAGCTGCAGGGAGGCACGTTCACCGTGAACAACACCGGCTGGTTCGGATCGGTCACGTCGATGCCCATCATCAACGCGCCGGAGGTAGCCATCCTGTCGATGGAGGCGATCGTCAAGCGGCCACGCGTGATGGAAGTCGACGGTGCGGACGTCATCGCCATCCGGCACATGATGAACATGACCTGCTCATTCGACCATCGCGTGCTTGATGGTGCCCAGGTCGGCGCATTCCTCGCTGACGTCCGAAAGGCACTCGAGGAGTGGGATCCGAACACCCCGATCGGCTGACCCCGTGCCAGGGGCAAAACGGCGGATCCTCTTGCGGTAGTACCTTCGGCGCTGGCGAGACAATCGCGATGAGAGATTGCGCTGTTCCCCGGTGGTCTTGGCCTGCCCGGTGCTACGATGCCTCGGTTCCGTAGGCATGCCGCCCGCTGCGGCGGATGTGCCGGCGGCCAAGAAGGAGGGCCCTATGGGGATCACACGTCCGCGGCTGGTCGTACCGATGACTATCATCGCCGCCCTCGCGCTCATGCTGGCGGCCATCGCGCCGGTGCTGGCCGCCCCGACCGGCGTATCGGGTTCGCGCACGACGCTCGCCGACCACGTCACCGACTGCAACGTGACATTCGACGCCGGGGGAAACCTGCTCCTCGATGGCTCGGCGCTCACCGTGGCCGAGGCAGCCCTCCTCGATGCGCTCCTGCTGGCCGACGCTGAGCTCGCCGCGGCCCTGCTGCTGGCGGCTGACGCGGATGCCGACGCATGCGTCAACCTCTCCATCGATCTGCCGTCGACGATCACGCTCAACGCCGACATCCTGGTGTGCGGTGACGTTGTCATCGAGGGTGCGGTGTACTCGGTCGGCGGCGCCGTGATCGGAGCCGACCTCCTCACCGCGGAGCTCGAGAACCTGCTCGACGCGGCCGCGGCCGCAGGCGTCGAGGCGTGCGTCGGGGTGACCGTCACGGACAATGCGGTCACGGTCGACGTACTGGCGCAGCTGTGCGTCACGGCCACCCTGCTCGATACCGGCGTGGTAAGCGTCGACATCGGTGGCACGGAGTTCTTCTTCGACGGCCTGCTGGTCGATGTCGGCGGCCTGCTCGAGGTCGGTGTGAGCGTCGAGGTCAGCCTCGCCATCGTCGCGACGCTCGACGTCGCGGCCGGCACAGTTGAGCTGACGCTGATCGTCAGCGAGTGCGCGGCCGCGCCGACGCCGAGCCCGACGGCGACGACGTCACCGACCGGCACTGTCGCACCGACCACGACTGGAACCGCCGCGCCGGCGGCGAGCTTGCTCCCGAACACGACGCTCGGGGACGGCTCGGGTGATTCCGGGCCGCTGGTGCCAGGCCTGGCGCTCGTGGCCGTGGCCTCGCTCGGCGCCATCGGCTACCGCGCCCTGGCGGCTCGCCGAGCGCGCTAGGCACGGCCCTTCTCGCGCGGAGCCCCGGACGCGCGTCCGGGGCTCCGGCATGCTCACTCGGCCGGCTCGTCTCGGGAACGTGTCCGTGACGGTCAGCCCGTGGTCAGGTGCCCCTCCGTTCGTCCTTCTCGCGATACATCGCAGCATCCGCTTCCTGCATGAGGCCCGCTGCATTGCAGGGGGCTCCACGGCAGGCCGCCATGCCGACCGAGACCGTGAGCTCATAGCCTCGCTGCGTCCCAATTCGCGCCATCGAGGCCAGTCTCAGCCGCTCGGCCAGGAGGATCGCCTCAAGCCCCTCGATCACGGCGGCGATGACCACGAACTCGTCGCCGCCGATGCGATACACCTGGTCGCTGGCGCGGACCTGGGCAAGGAGCGCTCGCGCGATGCGCTGGAGTGCCAGGTCGCCCTGGGCGTGCCCGCGGGCGTCGTCGAAGCCCTTGAACCCGTCGAGATCCAGGAAGTACACCGCCAGCGCCGCGTCCTCGCGCACGGCGCGCTCGACCTCGGCGCTGATGTCAAAGCCCCGGACGGCCACGTCCGGGGCTTTCTCTATGCCAACGGCCGGCGCGCACGATAGGCGTCCATCAACCGCTCCCGCTCCGCGACAGGCAGGTGCCTCACGGCCTCGCGCATCGTCACGCCGCTGGCGCGGTGCGTCCGTGACGCCAGCCAATCGGTCACCTCGACCGGCCGTCGCTTCGCAGCCTCGCGCAGGACCCAGCCGATGGCCTTGCGGATGAAGAACTCCTTCTCGCCGAGCATCGGCTCAGCCCGATGCAGGAAGCGATCGAGCGGCGCGCCGCCGCGGATCGGCCGAAGCTCCGCCAGGAGGGAGGCGCGCCGGATCCAGAAATCGTCGTCGGTCGCCCAGCGGTCCATCACCGGGCTCACGTCGTCCGGCTGGTGCCCAACGAGGCTGCCGAGGACGTCGCTGGCGAGGTAGTCGACCAACGCCCAGGTCTTCGACGCCCGCACCAGCCGCTCGATCAGCGGTAGGTCATCGACGTTGAGCAACCCGCCGTAGCGGCAGAGGAACAGGACGGCTGCCATCCGCCCCTCGTGGATCGACATCGACCACAGCTCCTCGACGAGCTCGACGAGCTCGCCATGCGCCAGGTCCGGATGCGCTCGCGCCACATCCCTGACCGCGTCGCGGATCTGCCCCACGGTTGCGCCCAGGAAGGCGAGGTCGCTCTTGAGGTAGCGCTTCTCACCCGGTGCCCGCTCGGGCGTCCCGACCTCGCGCAGGCGTTCCTCGATCCGGTCGGCGATCATCTTCATCGGCTGCATCTCAGTCATCATGCCTGTCGTGCGAGCCGGAGACCCATCGAGGCGGCCGAACCGACCCTTCGCTAGACTTGCGACATGGCCCTCGACGCTCCACGCCCGGACTTCAGCTCGCTCGGTGAGCTCAGCGTCGTTTCCAACCCGGCCGGCGGCCACGCCAGCCCTTCCGAGGTGATGTACCCCGGCGGCCCGCAGCTCGACGGCGGCCTCCTTGCTCCCGGCGACCCGATCCCCGAGAACGCCGGGCCTGGCGGGCGACGTCCCGAATGGCTGAAGGTTCGCATCGGCGCAGGCAGCGTCTATGCCGAGACGAAGCGAGTCATCCGCGGCGAGTCGCTCAACACCGTGTGCGAGGAGGCTCGCTGCCCGAACGTCGGCGAGTGCTGGGCCCTCGGCACGGCGACCTTCATGATCCTCGGCAGCGTCTGCACCCGGAACTGCGGCTTCTGCGCCATCGATACCGGGCGGCCGCCCATCACCGACCACGACGAGCCGCGGCGCGTGGCCGAAGCGACGAAGCTCATGAACCTGAAGCATGTCGTCATCACGATGGTGGCGAGAGACGACCTCGCCGACGGCGGAGCGCAGCTGGTGGCCGAGACGATCAGACAGGTCCGGCTCGAGAACCCGGGTACGAGCATCGAGGTGCTCATCAGCGACCTGAATGGCCGCCCGGCCGACATCCGTACCGTGGTCGAGGCGCAGCCCGACATCCTCAACCACAACGTCGAGACGGTGCCCCGGCTGCAACGCGCCGTACGGCGGCGGGCGCGCTGGGACCGGTCGGTCTCGGTGCTCACCCTTGGCCGCGAGATGGCCGCCGGGATCGGCTTCGACACCATGGTCACCAAGACCGGGATCATGCTTGGCCTTGGCGAACGGTGGGACGAGATCGTCGATGCGATGCGCCTGCTGCGACAGGCCGATGTGGATGTCCTCACCATCGGGCAGTACCTGCGGCCGAGCCAGCGGCACCTGCCACTTGTCAAGTACTACACCCCGGCTGAGTTCATGACGCTGCGCCGGATCGGCCTGGAGATGGGCTTCCAGCACGTCCAGTCAGGGCCGCTCGTGCGTTCCAGCTATCACGCCGCGGAGCAGGTCCCCGGTCGCGAGACCGAAGCCGCGGTCTGAGTGGAAGAAGACCTGCCGGTGCGCCGGTCACCGATGAGCACCGCGACTCCGTTCCGCGACATCAGCGTCGCACCGGAGGGGGCTGCGCCGATGCGGCCCCAGCGTCCCGACCCGAAGGCGCCGTATCGCCCCGCGACGGATGAGCACCCGCTGCTCGCGGCTCACGGTGGCCTCCTCACCGTCGAGCACCTCGGCACCGT
>JACCWY010000085.1 GCA_013697395.1 Chloroflexota bacterium
CAGCAGCACGGCGCAGGTGGCATCCGTCACCGCCTCGTCGAGGGCATCGACGTCGTTCGGCGCCACGTGCCGGAAGCCGGCCGGCAGTGGCGCGAAGGGCGCCTGGTACTTCGGCTGGCCGGTGGCCGCAAGCGAGCCGAGGGTCCGACCGTGGAACGAGCCGGTCAGGCTCACGACCTCGTGCGCGCCGCGCTCCCCGCCGTGGCGCCGCGCCAGCTTGATGGCCGCCTCGTTGGCCTCCGTGCCGGAGTTGGTGAAGAACGCCTTGTCGAACGGCGAGCGTGCGACGAGTGCCTCTGCGAGCTCGACCTGGGGGAGCGTGTAGTACAGGTTCGAGACTTGCACCAGCCTTCCTGCCTGGTGCGTGACCGCCTCGGTGATGGCGGGATGCGCGTGGCCAAGCACGTCGACGGCGATGCCGGCCACGAGGTCGAGGTACTCGCGCCCCGCGTCGTCGGTCACCCAGCAGCCCCGACCGGACACGAGCGTGATCGGCTGCCGCGCGTACGTCTGAAGATGGACCCGCGCCTCGCGCTCGGTGACGCTGGTCGCGGCGGGCGATACCGTGCTCACAGCACCAGCTCCATGGCGTGCCCGGCGCCGCTCGTGGCCGGCCACGGAACGTGGTCGGCATGGAGGACGTCCGGCACGTCACCCATCGCCAGCTCGACGAATCCGTGGCGCGCGAAGTAGCCGGGGTTGCGGGTGATGGCGAAGAGGCGCGTGATTCCACGCTTGCGCGCGTCCCGCACGACGGCATGCACGAGCGACTCGCCCAGACCACGCCCGTGCGCCGCAGCCACGACGCTGAGCGATCGCAGCTCGCCGAGGCCGCCGCCGAAGTCGAGCAATGCGGCGCAGCCGACCACCTCGCCGTTGAGGTCGCCGACCCACCAGGTGCCGATCGCCTCGAGGATCTCCTCGCGCGTGCGGGGCAGCAGCACATGCGCGGCGACATAGGTGCCGATCACCTCGAGGATGCGATCGACGTCTCCCGCGCGAGCGCGCCGGACGTACGACGAGTCCGCGGTCAGCGATGCGATCGTCCCGGCCAGTTTCAGGCCGCTCTTGGGCTCCTGCCTGGGGCTCATCGGGTGACCCCCACTGGCTCCGGCGTTGCGGTGGCCCGGTCCGCACCGAGCTCGTCGAGCAGCGAGCGCGCTCCATCGCTGCCGTCGCCGCGGGCCGCCGCCTGGGTGCGCACGGGAAGGCCCCAGATGGCGATGAAACCGACCGCCGAGGCGTGGTCGAAGCTGTCGCCCCGGTCGTACGTGGCGAGCCCGATGTCGTACAGCGAGTGCGGCGAGCGACGGCCCGTGACGGCAGCGGCACCCGCGGCGAACCGAAGGCGGACCTCGCCGCTCACGAAGCGCTGGGTGTGGGTCACGAACGCGCGCAGTGCGACCCCGAGCTCGCTGAACCAGAGCCCGTCATAGGCGAGCGTCGCGAGCCGGTCGCCGACCGACCGCTTGTAGGCCAGCAGCTCGCGGGACAGGGTCAGCTGCTCGAGGGCGGCGTGCGCCGCGTGGAGGACCACGGCAGCCGGCGCCTCGTAGATCTCGCGGCTCTTGATCCCGATGAGCCGATCCTCCACGTGGTCGATCCGGCCGATCCCGTGAGCACCGGCCTCGCGGTTGAGCCGCTCCACGAGGGTGACGCCGTCGAGCGCCTCGCCGTCGAGCGAGACCGGGACGCCATCCTCGAAGCCGATCGTGACCTCGCGAGCCTCGCGCGGTGCGGCAGCCGGGTCGATCGTCCACTCGAACGCCTCGGCCGGCGGCGCGGTCCATGGATCCTCGAGGACCCCGGCCTCGATCGAGCGGCCCCACAGATTGGCGTCGATGCTGAACGGCGAGCTCGGACCGGAGGGCACGTCGATCCCACGCGTGCGCGCGTACGCCAGCTCCTCGTCGCGGGTCATGCCCATGCCGACGCGCATCGGCGCGATGACGCGCAGCGACGGGTCGAGCGCGGCGACGGCGACGTCGAAGCGCACCTGGTCGTTGCCCTTTCCGGTGCAGCCGTGGGCCACGAGCCCGGCCCCGGTCTCGTGAGCGGCATCGACGAGCAGACGTGCGATGAGCGGCCGCGCCAGCGCCGTCGCAAGGGGGTACTGGCCCTGGTAGAGCGACCCCGCCTGGAGCGCCGGCCAGATGTAGTCCGCCACGAACGCCGCCCGGGCATCCACCACGATGGCGCTGCGCGCGCCGCCCGCCAGCGCTCGTCGCTGCACCGCCCCGGCGTCGACGCCGCCGCCGACATCGACGGTGAGCGTGACCACCTCGTGGCCGTGCGTCTCGCGCAGCCACGGCACGGCGACCGAGGTATCCAGGCCGCCCGAGTACGCGAGCACGACGGTCTCGCTCGTCATGCCTCACCCCCGGCCCGGACCGACATCGGGGTTTCCACCTCGGCCAGGATCCCCTCGAGCCGCGACCGGAAGCGGCGCATGGCGGCTGCGTCGGTGCAGGCCACGAAGATCGTGTCGTCGCCCGCGATGGTGCCGACGACGTCGCCCCACTGCGACAGGTCGATCGAGGAGGCGATGGCGTTGGCGGCGCCGGGCGAGGTGCGCAGGACGACGAGGGGCGCCGCCTCCGCGATCTCGAGCGGCAGGTCGCCCAGCAGGCGGCGCAGGCGGGCCTGTGCGGCACCGGTGCCATCGGTCCTGTCGTCGGGCAGCAGGTACGTGTGCCGTCCGCCGCGGACGCCGCGGACGACGCGGACGACGCCCAGGCCGGTGAGGTCGCGCGAGATCGTCGCCTGCGTCACGTCGATGCCCCGGGTCGCCAGGGCCGCGACCAGCTCGGCCTGCGTGTGCACCCCTCCCGCTGCGATCAGGCGCCGGACGTGGTCACGGCGCTCCATGGTTGCCATGCGGTCGTGTCTCCTTCGTTGTCTCATCCGATGCTCGCCGTGGACGCCACGTTCACGGTTGTTCCGGTCGTCATGCCGTCCAGGGCGGCGCGCACCGCCGCCTGATCGGTTCCATCCGCGATGGTCACCTCGCAGCCGGCGCGCGCGGCCGTGAGGGCGGCCCGCAACTTCGGCACCATGCCGCCGTGCGCCGTGCCGTCGGCGAGCAGTGCCTCGACCTCGTCGGTCGTCAGCGCCGGGACGAGCTTCGTCCCGCGCAGCACGCCCGGCACGTCGGTGAGCAGCAGGAGGCGTCCCCCGCGCGCCGCGGCGAGCGCCCCAGCCACCTCGTCCGCGTTCACATTGAGCAGCTCGGCCCCCGGGCCCCGTGCGATGGGTGCGACGATCGGAACGTGTCCGGCCTCCGCCAGCGTCGCAAGCAGGGCCGTGTTGACCCGCACGACGCGCCCGACCTCGCCAAGGCGGGCATCGAAGCGCTCGGCCCGGAGCAGGTCGCCATCCGCGCCGCCGAGGCCGATGGCGGAGACCCCGGCCGCCACGAACGATGCGACCAGCCGCGCGTTGACGAGGCCCCGCAGGACCGCCACCGCCACCTCCAGCGTCGCCGGATCCGTCACCCGCAGCCCGTCCACCGTCGCGGGCTCGTCGCCAAGGCGCCGCGACCAGTCGCCGACCTCGTTGCCGCCGCCGTGCACGATCAGCCAGCCCGGCGCGGCGCGCTCGCCGAGCAGGCCGAGCGACGCGGCATGCGCGCCGGCCACGCCGCCGAGCTTGATCGTGAGGAGCTCACCGCTCATGTCGTGTACTCGCTGTTGATGG
>JACCWY010000089.1 GCA_013697395.1 Chloroflexota bacterium
CAGGTTCCAGGGGAGGATCCAGACCAGATCGGGGCGCGCTCGGGCAAGGACCTCGGGAGCGTGGATGGGGATCCGGGTGCCCGGAGTGAAACGACCATGCTTGTACGGATTGCGATCGACCGTGAACGGCAGGACGTCCGGCCGAACGCCACAGTAGTTGAGCAGGGTATTTGCCTTGCCCGGCGCTCCGTAGCCCGCGATGCTGCGACCCATCCGCTGCTGTTCGATGAGGAACACCAGGACATCGCGACGAAGCTGGGAGACTCGCGCCGCGAACGCTTGATAGCCGGACGCGTCGCCCATGCCCGACCGTAGCTCCTCGTTGACGATCTTCAACACATGCTGACCCTCCGCAGCGCCCGCCGCGTGCCGGATGTGCAGCCGAAGGGAGCCCCCATGGGTCGGCAGACGATCGACATCGACGATGGTCAGGCCATGCTTTCCGAAGATGCGGCGGAGGGCGAGCATCGAGAAATAGGAAAAGTGCTCGTGGTAGATCGTGTCGAACTGGTTCTCCTCCATCAGGCGCAGGAGATGCGGCACCTCGATGGTAAGCAGGCCGTTGTCGGCCAGCAGCACCGTCAGGCCGCCGACGAAGTCGTTGATGTCAGGGACTTGGGCAAGGACGTTGTTGCCCACGAGGAGATCCGCGCGACGACCCGAGCGCACGAGCTCCTCCGCGAGTTCGCGTCCGAAGAACCTGGCCATCGTCGGGACACCCTTTGCCTGAGCCACCTGGGCGACGTTGATGGCCGGGTCGATGCCGAGAGCCGGGATGCCGCGTGCCACGAAGTACCGCAGTAGATATCCGTCGTTGCTCCCAACCTCGACGACGAGGCTGGACGCCGTCAGACCGCAGCGGAGGACCATGTCGTCTGCGAATTGCGCGGAATGGGCGAGCCACGAATCGGAGTAGGACGAGAAGTACGCGTACTCGAGGAAGATCGCCTCCGGGGTCACGTATGCGGGGAGCTGGGCGAGCAGGCATACCTCGCACACCTCCACGCGCAGCGGGTAGAACGGCTCCATCTCATCCAGCTGGTCAGGTCGCAGGAAGCGCTCGCACAATGGCGACGCGCCAAGATCGATAAGCTCTAGGCGGAGCGGGCTCTGGCAGAACCGGCATGCGTGAGCCGCGTCAACGACGCCTGCCCGGATCTCGCCAACGCCACCACCAGGCAACAGACCTGACATCGAATTCTCTTCTCGTCTCGCCGCTGCGGCGCGCGACGCCACAACCATCGGTAGTCGCGAGCGCGCAGCCCGTATGATAAACATCTTGCAGCCGCCAAACGACGCCGGGAGCGTCATGTGGTGACGCTGAGCAAAGGAGGGCTCGTTCATTGCCGACGGCGCGGCAAGGAGTTCGGACGGCGGCGTCCGCTCCGGTGGTCATCCTCGGTAGCGGGATGGCTGGGCTCGGTGCAGCCATGCGCCTTCGGAACGAGGCCGTCCCGTACCTGGTGTTCGACGCCAACCCGTACTACGGCGGTCACACGGCGAGCGAGCGCCATGAGGACGGGTTCGTGTTCGATGACGGACCGCACGTGTCATTCACCCGCGACGAGCGAATCCGGGGACTGTTCACGCAATTCGTCGAGGGGCGTGAGCACCGTGTGCCTGCCGACATCAACAACTACTGGCGCGGGCTCTGGCTCACCCACCCCGTGCAGATGAACCTCCGCGAGCTGCCCGCCGACCTGGTGGTGCCGATCCTAGTCGACTTCATCGAGGCCCGCTACGCTCAGGCGGGGCCGATCGCGAACTACCAGGACTGGCTGTTGGCCGCGTACGGCGCGACCTTTGCTCGTACCTTCCCCGAGGTGTATGGCCGCAAGTACCACACGATCGGGGCGGAGGCCATGACGACCGACTGGCTGGGACCACGCATGTACCGCCCGGGCATGGACGAGATCCTACGAGGTGCGTTCGGGCCGCAGGAGAGCAAGCACTACGTTACGGAATTCCGCTACCCGGATGAGGGCGGCTTCGTCTCCTACCTCAGTCCGTTCGCCGAGATGGTTGAGCTTCGTCTCGGTCACAAGGCGGTCGGAATCGACCCAGTCGAACGCCAGTTGACGTTCGCCAACGGTCACCGGCAGACGTACGGTGAGTTGATCTCATCGATCCCGCTGCCCGCGCTCGTCCCGCTCATCGCGGGTACGCCAACTCGCGTGCAGGAGGCGTCACGGCGTCTGTCGTTCTCCAGCGTGGTGATCGTGAACCTGGGTATCGGTCGCGACACGTTGTCTGACGCCCACATCTCGTACTTCTACGACGAGGACATCGTCTTCGCGCGCCTCAATTTCCCTCATCTCCTGTCTCCGGGCAACACGCCGGCGGACGCAGGCTCGATTCAGGCCGAGGTCTATCGCTCCGAGCGCTACAAGCCGCTCACGACGTCGCCAGAGGCATTGATCCCGCGGGTGGTCGAGGACCTGAGGCGGACCGGCGTGCTGACCCCGGACGACACGATCCTCCACAGCGACGCACACGTGACGCGTTTCGCCAACGTCATCTACGACACCGATCGTGAACCGGCACTCGCTGAGGTCCAGAGACACCTCGACGAGCTCGGCATCGTGCCCTGCGGCCGGTATGGCGATTGGAATCATGACTGGACCGACGAATCGTTCGCGAGTGGCGAGCGGGCGGCCGAGAGAGTCCTTGCCCGCGGGATCAGCGTCCGGACAGGGCGCTGACGATCGGCGAGGTTGCTTCGGGGCGACCCGAGAGCTTGAAGACGCTGAAGCCGAAGCGTTCCCGAAGCTCGAGGAGGCGATCGACGCACGCCGCGAAACTGCCGACAAGGACCGCCGGGGAGCGAGTGGCGAGGTCCGGGTCGGAGCGCAGAAATGCGGAGAAGGACGAGGCCACGTCGTCCACCTGGGCACTCGGCCGGTCGGTGATCCGGCATTCATAGATCGTCCATTGGAGCTCGACGGCATCCGGTGACCGGCCCGCGGCGCGCAAAGCCTCCATCGTGATGCCGACCTTCGCGGCGACCGCCTCCTCCGAGAGGTCGCGCGTTGCACGAGGCCCAACCGCTGTCGTGTCGAGGCGAGCGTGAACTCCAATGATGTCCGCCTGTCGCGCCGCAACTCCGAGGATCCTCGGCCCGCCTCCACCAATGAGGATCGGTGGGTGGGGGAGTTGTGTGGGCCGCGGTAGGCCCTGCGCATCGGCGACCGTGTAGTGCCGACCCGCAAAGGAGTACGTGGATTCGGCGAACAGCCCCTTGATGATCGTGACGGCCTCTTCCAGGCGCTCGATCCTTGCGACCGCCGTCGAGAATGGCAAGCCTGCGGAGGAGTAGTCGCGCTCGAGCCAGCCGGCGCCCAGACCGAGCTCCAGCCTCCCGCCGCTGAGGAAGTCCATCGTGGCGGCAGCCTTGTGCAGGAGGACCGGATTGCGGAAATCGTTCGCAAGGACGAGCGACATCACCCGCAGCCGGGTCGTGGCCGCGAGGATCGAGTGCATCGCCGATAGCGCCTCGAACCGCCAACCACCACTGAGGTGCTCGGACACCGAGACAGCGTCGAAGCCGAGATCCTCGATCCGACGGACGGCATCGACCCACGCAGCTGCGGTTCCATCCGGCGACGGCATCGGCGCGATGAAGCGGAACGGCCGTGTCATGTGCGCGTCGGACGCCCGGCACTGACCGCCCGCAGGCGAGGGAGCGGGACGACCAGGCGGCCACCCCACGTGGCGACGTGCGCGAGCTGCGACGCGATCTCGGCCGCCCACGACCAGGCGAGGATCATCACCTCGTCAGGGCGCTGCTCGTCGATTGCGTTGACGTCGCGGATCTCAATGGCCGCTCCTGGCAGGCTCAAACCCTGCTTCTCGGGATCCCGGTCCACCGTGAAGGGCAGCAATGCGGATCCAACCCCGGCCATCGCCAGGAGCGCGACGGAGCGCCCGGGGGCACCGTAGCCGACGACAACGGTGCCTGCCTGGGCTGCGGACTCCAGGTGCTGCCGGAATCTCGCGGCAGCCAGGTGCGCCCGTACACCAAGCCTCACGAAGGTTGCGGGGTCCTCGACGCCGGCCGACGCATCGCGGGCAAGCAACCGGTCGATCTTGGCGCGTCGGCCGACCCCCGACGTCGTCCGTTCCACGAGTGCCTGGATGGTGCCTCCGTGGACCGCCGAGCGCCGCGCCGCAATCACGCTGAGCCCATGTCGAACGAGCAGTCGCTCGAGCGCGGTGAGCGAGAGATAGCTCCTGTGTGCGTGACCCACGATGTCGAACTGGATCCCTGCGAGCAAGGCTGTCAGATCGTGGAACTCGATGGCGATCCGGCCCACCGGTGCAAGGCTCGTCTCGAGAAGTGACACCATGGCGTCGAGATCGTCGACGTGTGCGAGCGCATGGTTCACAAGGATCAGCTCGGCACCCCCGCGTGCCTCAATCAGCGCCACCGAGTCGGGCGCACCAAAGGCAGTCGATATGGTGCGGATGCCTGCGACATTTGCCGCCGCGGCCAGGGACGGTGTTGACGCGTGGCCCAGGACCGACATGCCGGCCGCCATGAACTGCTCGAGCAGCACCCCGTCGCCGCTCGCCACGTCAATCACGAGCGAACCCTTGGGCATCGAGGTCTCCGCGAGGACGCTGGACGCCCATGCAGCCAGGTGGTCCGTCATGCCGCCCGGGCGCCGACGCGCGTGGCCATGCTTCGCGTTGGCAAGCGCCGATGCGATCGCGGCGTCGTCCCCGCCCGCCCCGTCGGCCGCAGAGGGCGGATCGATTTGTACGAGCGAGCACGAACGGCAGAGGCGAACGAGAACTGGAGCTTGGGGGACCGCCAGTGCGCGGTCGGCCGGGACCGGTTCGTCCAGCACGGGCTGCAATCCGAGATCGAGGACGGGGTCGCCGAGCGGCCCGTGACACGAACGACATTCGAGCGCGGGTGCAGTCACGTTCGACTCCGTACCGGGTAGACAAGCACAGCGCTCGCGGACAACCTGTCCTCCGGGCAGAATAGCCTTGACATGTCCGATGCGTTCCTCGCTTCATTTGCCCGCCGACGCGTCCTCGTCACCGGCCACACAGGGTTCAAAGGCTCTTGGCTCAGCCTGTGGCTCGCACGACGAGGGGCGATCGTCGCGGGCTATGCGCTCGAGCCCCCCACTGCTCCCAGCAATTTCGTCGCCGCTCGTGTGGAGGAGGTGCTTGCCGAGCACCACGTCGCGGATATCCGCGACCGGGACCGCCTCGGGGCCGTCATCGAGGGATTCAGACCTGAGGTCATCTTCCATCTCGCGGCCCAGACCGTCGTCCTCGACGGCTACGCAACGCCATCTGAAGCGTTCGCGGTCAACGTCATGGGAACGGTCAACCTCCTGGACGTGGTGCGCGTCGCGGAGCAGCCGTGCGCGATCGTGGCCGTCTCGACCGACAAGGTGTACGCGAACGACGAGTCCGGGCGCCCCTTCACCGAGGCGGATCCACTCGGCGGCCGCGATCCATACAGCGCGAGCAAGGCCGCCTCGGAGCTTGCGGTGGCGGCCTACCGAGCGTCGTTCTTTCCGCCCGAGTCGATCGACGCCCATGGCATCGCGCTCGCCTCTGCCAGGGCAGGCAACGTCATCGGGGGTGGCGACTGGACACCGCACGGCCTCGTCGCCGACACATTCAAGGCGCTCGCTGCCGGGCAGCCGGTCCGGCTCCGCAATCCTGCGTCGATTCGGCCATGGCAGCATGTGCTCGAACCGCTCGCAGGATACCTTCGCATCGCGGTGGCCCTGCAATCACCGGAACGGTCGCAGTTCTGTCGTGCCTGGAACCTCGGGCCCCAGCGTGAAGAATCGGCTGATGTCCGCCACGTCGTGGAGGGACTGATCACGGGCTGGGGCACCGGCACGTGGCTCGAGGTGGATGGACATCCCACCCAGCACGAGGCCGACGTCCTGCGCCTCTCCGCGGTCGCGGCGCAGCGCGAGATCGGTGCGGTTGCGACGTGGTCCCTGGACGAGGCGCTGCGGCGCACGGCGCGCTGGAATCGGGCGTATCTTGACGATCCCGAACGGTCTCGTGACGCGTGCTGGGCCGACATCGACGCCTATGAGGCGTCCATCGGCACCTGACAGCGCCTGTATTCGCCGCGCCGCGACGACCTCGTCCCGGGTACCAGAGGTCGACGCGGTGCAGCTCGCGTTCACCAACGGAATCGCTGGACCAGTGCGATCAGTGGAAGGCTCACGTCGATGAATGTCACGCCAGGCGGGGTCGGCCCGAGCGACGAGTAGAAGCCGGCCCGCCCACTATTGGTCGAGGTCACGCGACGCAAGGTGACCGTCCCTCCGAGCTCGTACCGGACGGCAGATTCCCGCGCCCCGCTGACTGTTGAGTCCTCGATGACGATGTTCCGCAGGGTGGCGTCCCAGAACTCGACGGCATGACGGGTTCCGGTCACGGCCATGTGCCGAACGGTGACGTTGTTGGCGTTCGGCTCCCCGACGGCAGAGTGATAGAACGTGACCGCCGTATTGACGCCACCCGACCCGTCCACGGTGCAGCCGTCGATGAGGATGTCGTGGACGCCGGGACTCTGTGCCTTGGAGAAGTAGATGGAGTGATCGCCCGACCCCGGATTAACGGACGTAATCGACCGAGCGATCGTCATGTTGAGCAGGGTGATGTGGTGTGGTGGGACGGGGACGACGCTCCCGCTCTGGCCAAACACGATGACGCCGGTCTGCGTCGGCTCCGCATTCGCGAACCGGAAGCCTTGCCAGGTCTGGTCGTGTACCCCGTCGCGGAAGGCGAGGCCGATCCAGCCCGTCGCACCACCGCCCGAGAGCGTCACCCCGCCAACCGTCTCGGCGCGGACGAGGACCGGGCGGGTGCGGCCTGCGAACCGCTGGTCGATCCAGAGTCCGCTGACCTGGCCGGTGCTGGAGTGCGCGTCGGGGACGACATATAGGTCCCGTTCGCCACGACGATCTCGGTGACCGTGTTGTCGGCCAGCTTTGTGAGCAGGGCCGGGATCGAGGTCACCCTGACAGACGTGGCCGGCGCTGCTGTCGGCGTCGCGGTCGGCTTCGGCGTAGGGGTGGGCGTCGCGGTCGGCGTGGGAGCGACGGTCGCGGTCGGTACCGGGTCTGCCGTGGGGTCGGGAATGTCCGGCGCGGCAGGGATCAGGGCACCCGCGTCATCCGCTGGCGGCTCCGTGCCGGTGTCGCGGTGAACGACGAGGGCATCAAGCGCCACGGTTGGGTGTCCGGTGGTGCCGACAACGACGATCGCGATCCGGTGTGTGCCGACGGCATCCCAGGACTTCTGAAAGAGGACACGCGCGGGACGGAAGGCATCGCTCCACGTGCTCACCGTCTTCACATAGGTGCCGTCAATGTAGACGCGCGCCCTGCCGCGGGTCAGGCCAATCGGGCCAACCCACGCGACAGCAGCGCCGACGAACTTCAGACTTGCCTTTGCGCCCGCATCTTCCGCTGCGCGTGCCTTGCCACCAAGGTAATTCGGGTAGTAGACACTGACCCAGGCGCCGCGGTAGTTGATTGAGCGGTTGCCCTCCTGAAAGACGGACACGCTCGAGGTCTCGGACCACTCGGCGAGCCGTTGGCGCGCCGATGGAGGCGCCGCCTGAGCGCCCGCACCTGGCAGCACCAACGCTGCGAACGTGAGGATCATTGCCCCCGTGGAGAGCCAATCGCGGACGCGACGATTGGCGTGAGGTACGGGCTGTGCAGCTGGGCGCCCGTCATCGGCAAGCCAACGCTCTCCATTCCAAAACATTGATGGAAGCTCCGTTCGGCGACCCGGCTGACTCAATGAGTCCCGTGGCTTTGCGTCCCCGCCTCGCGACGGGTTGGCCGTGCCCCCTGGAGTGGTGTGAATCGTCAGCGGACGCGTCGGTCAGGACGCCAGCAGCACGGTCTTGGCTCGCTCCACCTCCTTGGTCGTCTGATCATCGCCGGGCGGGTCAAGCCGCGCCATCGAGCCCTCGGACAGGTAGCGCCGTTCGGCGATGGCCCACTCGTCATGGATCTCGAGCAGGACGGCGCCGGCCAGGCGGGTGACCGCCAGCTCGTTGGGGAAGATGCCGACCACGTCGCTGCGGCGCTTGACCTCCTTGTTGACCCGCTCCAATGGGTTGGTCGACCAGATCTTCTTCCAGTGGCCGACCGGGAAGGCGCTGAAGGCGGTGACATCGGCCTTGGCCTCGGCCAGCATGGCGGCCACGGTCGGGAAGCGCGGGCTGAGCCGGGTGACGATCTCGTCGAGCTGCTCGCTGACCGCGGCCGCGTCGGGCTGGGCGAAGATGGTGCGGATCGCGGCCAACACCATCTCGGCGCTGCCCTTCGGGATGCGGGTCAGCACGTTGCGCGGGAAGTGAACCCTGCATCGTTGCCAGGCGGCACCCAGCAGGACCGCCCCGATGGCGTTCTTGAGGCCCTCGTGCGCGTCGGAAATGACGAGCCGCACGCCAGCCAGCCCTCGTGCCCGCAGCGAGCGCAGGAAGGCGGTCCAGAACGCGCCGTCCTCGCTGTCGCCGACCGCGCAGCCGAGCACCTCGCGGTCGCCGCTGGCGGTGACCCCGGTGGCGATGACGATCGCCTTGGACACGACTGTGCAACTGACGATGGCCGATCACACCGGGACCTGGGTCTTCTGGCGCAGTCTCTCATAAGGCGTCTGGCCACTGAGACCGCCGTGCGGGCGGTCGAAGTTGTAGAAGTCCTCCCACTGCTGGAGGCGCTCGGCGAAGAGACCGGACTCGTCGATGACCACGCCTTCGAGGAGCTTGTAGAACTCGTCAGCGTCGATCCGGTGCGACCGCTCGACCTTGCCATTGAGGCGCGGGGTCGCGGGCCGGATGTAGA
>JACCWY010000099.1 GCA_013697395.1 Chloroflexota bacterium
CCGACCAGCCGCGCAAACAGGTCAGGCTCCACCAGCGCAGGAAGAAGAGCCGGCAGCCAAGGCAGAACCCGGTACCGGCCAACAGCACCTGGAGACGGTGTGGAAGGGATGGAGGCTGCTGCTCGAGCCGGTCGCTTATAGGTGCCCTACCTCCACCTGCCACATATCCTCGAATGACGCTACGCGGACCGATCGGAGTTGTGAAGGTAGGCGCCGGCGCTTCCGGTTGGAGGCGTCCCTTTTTCTCCGTGCCGAACTCTGCAGACAGGCACACGATCCTCCCCGCCCGCGGTTCACGGGCAAGGCTGAATGGACAGCCGTCGACCCAGCGGGTCGGCGGCTGCCCGCACTTGGCGCCATCGGCCCGATAACGGTCACGCAGTGAGCACTTGGCAAGAACGCCGCTCCGCCGCACCCTCACTTGGCAGGCGGCGCCGGCGGTGGGACGATGAGAGACCGATGCAGGCGCCGCAGCCCCTCCCCGTCCTCGACACCCTCGGCCGGCCGCTGCACGACCTGCGGATCAGTGTCACGGACCGATGCAACTTCCGCTGCGTGTACTGCATGCCCAAGGAGGTCTTCGGCCGCGACCACGCCTTCCTGCCGCGCGCCGAGATCCTGGACTTCGAGGAGATCGAGCGCGTCGTCCGCGTCCTCACCGGCCTGGGCGTGGCCAAGGTGCGGCTCACCGGCGGCGAGCCGCTCGTCCGGCGCAACCTCGAGCGCCTGGTGGCGATGCTCGCGCCGATCCCCGGCGTCGAGGACCTGACGCTCACGACGAACGCATCGCTGCTGGCGGGCAAGGCACAAGAGCTGGCCGATGCCGGCATGCATCGGGTCACGGTCAGCCTCGACGCACTCGACGACCCGACCTTCATGCGCATGAACGACGTCGGCTTCCCTGTCGCCCGCGTGCTCGACGGCATCGCCGCCGCCGAGGCCGCCGGCCTGGGGCCGATCAAGATCAACTCCGTCGTGCGCCGCGGCCTGAACGACCACGCCGTGCTGGACCTGGCCGGCCACTTCCGTGGGACGGGGCACACGGTGCGCTTCATCGAGTACATGGACGTCGGCCACTCGAACGGGTGGCGCATGGACGACGTTGTCCCGGCGGCCGAGATCGTGGCCACGATCGACGCGCGCTGGTCGCTCGAGCCTATCGGGCCCGCGTACCGCGGAGAGGTGGCGAACCGGTATCGGTATCGCGACGGGGCCGGCGAGGTGGGCGTGATCGCATCGGTCACGCAGCCGTTCTGCGGGGATTGCACGCGCCTGCGCCTCTCGGCCGACGGCCAGCTCTTCACGTGCCTCTTTGCGACCCGCGGCCACGACCTGCGCGGCCTGCTGCGCTCGGGCGCGACCGATGCCGACCTCGCCGACTCGCTGAGCGCGCTCTGGCGCGTCCGCGACGATCGCTACTCGGAGCTGCGCACCGCCGACACCGTGGAGCTGCCCAAGGTCGAGATGAGCTACATCGGCGGCTGAGGCGGCTCGGCGGCCGACATTTCGGCCATTCCTTCGCACGGCGGGCTTCGCGCGCTGGAATGCGGCGATATTTCGGCCACGGCCACGCACGAGGCCCGCAGGGAGGCGCTCCTCACGCTCAGGGCTGGCCGATATTTCGCCGAAACCGAGCGCCACGACGCCTGATGCGGCCATGTAGCCGATATTTCGCCAACGAGGCACGTGGCCTCAGACCGCTGGCTCCGCCTCCGGGACGGCGTGGATCGGGGCGGTGCGTGCGCGCAACGGGCCGCCAGCGCGCCCGCGGTGCACGGCCAGCAGCTCGGCGACGATCGACCACGCGACCTCGTCCGGACCCTCGGCGCCGAGGTCGAGGCCGGCCGGAGCGTGCAGAACGTCGAGGTCCGCAGCGGTCGGCTCGATGCCCGTGGCCGCCAGCTCGGCGAGCATCTGGTCGGTGCGCCGGCGCGGGCCTAGGACGCCAAGGTAGGCGAGGCCGCGACCGAGCAGCGATCGCAGGTAGTCGATGTCGCGCAGGTAGTTGTGGGTCATCACGACGGCCGACATCCGCGCATCCGGGACGAACGCATCGCCCACGACCAGCGGCTCGGCGTGCAGGAACGCGACTGCATCCGGGAAGCGGTCGTGGGACAGGAACGGTCGACGCACGTCGGCGACGGTGACGTGCCAGCCGAGCGACGCCGCCTGGCGGACGAGCGGGATCGCGTCATGGCCGGCCCCGCACACCAGGAGGCGCGGTGGCGGCAGCAGCACCTCCGTGAAGACGCGCAGCTCGCCGAGCTGCTCCAGACTGCTCACGCCGGAATCAAGGGCGTGGCGCGCAAGATCGGCGGCGGCCGCGTCGGCCTCGTCTGATCCGATGCCGCCCTCGACCCGGCCATCGGCGTGCAGGAGGAGCCGGGCGCCGGGGCTGACCGTATCGGTCCCCGAGTCGATGACCGTGACCAGGCAGCAGGCACGCTCCTCCTCGACTGCCGTGCGGAGCGCGGCAGCTGTGGCCACCGCGTGCTCGGCCGGCTCGATGAAGAGCTCCATGGCGCCGTTGCAGCCAAGGCCATAGCCCCAGACCTCATCGCCGTCGGCGGTCAGGTCGAACAGCTCGAGGCGCGGCTCGCCGGAGGCCATCACCTCGCGGCCGATGCGCTCGACGTCGCCCTCCAGGCAGCCGCCCGAGACGTTGCCCACGGCGGCGCCGTGCTCCGGCACCAGCAGCCGGGCGCCGGGACGCCGGTACGTCGACCCGCGGACGCTGACGATCGTCGCCAGCGCCATCCGCTCGCCACGGGCGTGGAGGGCCGAGATTGCGGAGAGGACGTCGCTGATCTCGCTCATGAACCGATGCGCCTCAGGGGCGGAGCGTACTCCACGTGGCGGCGCGGAGCCATGTCGGGCACTGTGCCACGGCATGGGTGATCCGCGTCAGCGTCTCCCCCGTGAGATCGTGCGAAGCAACGTTGGCACGTTGGCACGTTCTCTCGGCAGGGTGATGACACGGGCGCTACCGACCCGGCCGGCAACCGGATACCACCTTGACCCCGGCACCCGGCAGCGCGAAGATTGACGCGTTCCACCCGATCGCCCTATCTCGCGTCGGACCCTCCACTGCTTGAGGATCCCCCGCGTCTGACAGCGAAGGAGGCTGCCGGTGACCTTTTCAGTTGCCATGGTCGTCAACGGTACGGCGCGCAGCCTGGAGGTGGACCCCCGGAGATTGCTTGTGCACGTCCTGCGCGACGACCTGCACCTGACCGGCACGCACATCGGCTGCGACACCAGCCAGTGCGGCGCCTGCACGGTGGTCGTCGACGGGCGCGCGATGAAGAGCTGCACGATGCTGGCGGTCCAGGCCGATGGCAGCGCCGTCACCACGATCGAAGGGCTGGCCCCGGCCGGCACGATGCACCCGCTCCAGGCGGCCTTCTGGGAGAAGCACGGGCTCCAGTGCGGCTTCTGCACGCCCGGGATGATCATGACCGCGGTCGATTTCCTCGAGCGCACCACCGACCCGTCCGACGAGGAGATCCGGCACGCGATCGAGGGCAACTACTGCCGCTGCACCGGCTACCAGAACATCGTGGCGGCAATCAAGGAGGCCTCGAGCCTCCTGCGCGCCGGAGGCACGGCCAGCATTGCAGTTGGTGGCGACGACGAGGAGCCACTGCCGCCGTTCTCGGAGGAGGAGGGGGCGGCGCCGGCCGGGCCGGTCGCCGAGGCGCAAGAGACGAGCCCCAGCGGCTCCAGCAGTTCCAGCAGCTGACGAAGGAGGCACCACCATGGCAGTTGCCACAGCATTCGGTGCCGCGATCAAGCGGAAGGAGGATCCGCGCTTCGTCACCGGTACCGGAACGTACGTGGACGACGTCCAGCTCCCGGGCATGACGTACGCGGCCATCCTCCGCTCGCCGTACGCGCATGCCCGCATCAAGAGCATCGACATCTCCGGGGCCAAGGCGATGCCCGGCGTCCTGGCAGCCTGGACAGGAAAGGACCTAGAGGCCGATCTCAACCCATTGCCCATGGCGTGGGCGGCCGGCGGCAACTCCGGCGGCGAGGTCGGCGGCGTCGTGAACAACGTCAACAGCCCGCGGGTGCTCGCCATCGACGACGTGAAGTGGACCGGCGAGGGCGTGGCGGTCGTGATCGCGGAGACCCGCGAGCAGGCGGAGGACGCGCGCGAGGCAATCGACGTTGACTGGGAGCTGCTGCCGGCCGTGGTCGACACGGAGGGCGCAACCGCGGACGGTGCGCCGCAGCTCCACGAGAACGCGCCGAACAACGTGGCCTTCACCTGGGCCGTCGGCGACCGCGACGGGACCGATGCGGCGCTCAAGGCCGCCGACGTCGTCGTGAAGCAACGGATCGTGAACCAGCGCCTGATCCCGAATCCCATGGAGGCGCGCGGCTCGGTTGGCAAGTGGGAGCAGGGCAACGACGAGTACACGATCTGGATGGGTTCGCAGACCCCGCACATCCAGCGCTTGCTGCTGGCCGCCTTCGTGATGGGCGTGCCCGAGAACAAGATCCGGGTCATCGCTCCGGATGTCGGCGGCGGCTTCGGCCAGAAGATCTTCTGCTACGCGGACATGGCGCTCGTGGCATGGGCGTCGAAGCAGCTGGGCGGCCGGCCGGTGAAGTTCGCCGAGACGCGCCGCGAGAACTACCAGGCGGGCACGCACGGCCGCGACCACATCACCTACATGGAGGTCGCGGCCAAGCGCGACGGGACGGTGACCGGCCTGAAGGTGAAGACGTACGCCAACATGGGCGGGCGCCTGTCGACCATCGGTCCCGGCATCCCGACCACGCTCTACGGCCGGCTTCTGGCCGGGCCGTACAAGATCCCGAACGTCTTCTGCGAGGTGATCGGGACGTACACGAACACCGTGTTCGTGGACGCCTACCGTGGCGCCGGACGCCCGGAGGCGACCTACGTCCTGGAGCGGGCGATGGACCTCGTGGCCGATGAGCTGGGGATCGACCCCGCCGACGTCCGCCGCCGGAACTTCCTGGCCCCCGACGAGTTCCCGTACCGCAACCCGTCCGGGCTGCTGCGCAGCTGGAACGACGCCGAGGTGGAGATCGACTCCGGCAACTACGAGCCGGCACTCGACAAGGCGCTGGCCATGGCGGGCTACGCCGATATCGGCACGGCGAAACAGGAGGCCGAAGGGCGCGGCAAGCACCTGGGCGTCGGCCTCTCCACGTACCTCGAGATCTGCGGCGTCGCGCCCTCCAAGTGGATCGGCCTGGTGGGCGAGGGCTGGGGGGCGGCGATGTGGGAGTCGGCGAACATCCGCATCCACCTCACCGGCAAGGTCGTCCTGTCCATCGGCACCAGCTCGCACGGCCAGGGTCACGAGACGACGATGGCCCAAATCGTGGCGACCGAGCTGGGCGTGCCGGTCGAGGACGTGACCGTCGACCACTCCGACACGTTCGGAACCCCGTTCGGCTACGGCACGTACGGGAGCCGTTCCGCGGCGGTGGGGGGCATGGCCGCCATCAAGGCCGCCGACAAGATCAAGGCCAAGGCGCGGGTGCTCGCCGCCCACATGCTCGAGGCAGCGCCCGACGACGTGGTCTTCGAGGAAGGGAAGCTGTTCGTCAAGGGCTCGCCCGACAAGGCCAAGACGATCCAGGAGGTCGCGCTGGCGGCTCACGTCGGGTACGACCTGCCCGATGGCGTGGAGCCGTACCTCGACGAGACTGCATACTACGACACGCCGAACTGCACCTGGCCGTTCGGCAGCCACGTGGCGATCGTGGAGGTGGACAAGGAGACCGGCGCGGTGGACCTCGTGCGCTACGTCGCGGTCGACGACTGCGGGGTGCGCATCAACCCGATGATCGTCGACGGCCAGCTCCACGGCGGGCTGGTACAGGGCATCGGCCAGGCACTCTGGGAGGGCGCCGTCTACGACGAGAACGGCCAGCTGCTGACCGGCTCGATGATGGACTACGCGGTCCCGCGCGCCAGCTGGTTCCCGACGTTCGAGATGGACCAGACGGTGACCCCGTCGCCCGTC
Source organism: Chloroflexota bacterium (assembly GCA_013697395.1). Taxonomy (GTDB): domain Bacteria; phylum Chloroflexota; class Limnocylindria; order QHBO01; family QHBO01; genus JACDBZ01. The sequence continues at coordinate 6,012 of JACCWY010000099.1, forward strand.
AACCAGATGGGCGTCAAGGGTGTCGGCGAGGCGGCGACGATCGGCAGCACGCCGGCCGTGGTGAACGCCGTGGTCGACGCGCTCAGCTCGTACGGCATCCGCCATATCGACATGCCGCTCACCCCGCAGCGGGTGTGGCGCGCCATGCAGGCCGCCCGCAATGGCGGCAACGGGGAGGTGCGCTCATGATCCCGGCACCGGTCGCGTACACGCGGGCGGGAAGCCTGGACGAGGCGCTCAGCCTGCTCGCCCAGGACGGGGATGCGAAGCTGCTCGCCGGCGGGCAGAGCCTGATCCCGCTCATGAAGTTCCGCCTGGCGTCGCCGGATCGGCTGATCGACATCGGCCGCATCGACGAGCTGCGCGGCATCAGCGCCGCCGACAGCGGATTCCGGATCGGTGCGCTGACGACGTACGCCGAAGCCCTCGAGGACAATGCGCTGTGCGGCGCCTACCCGCTGCTGCCCGAGGTGATCAACGACATCGGCGATATCCAGGTCCGTAACCGCGGGACGATCGGCGGGGCGCTGGCCCATGCCGATCCGGCCAGTGACCTGCCGGCGCTGGCCCTGGCGCTCGACGGCGAGATCGAGATCCGATCCCGCGACGGGACGCGGAAGGTGCCGGCGGCCGATTTCTTCATCGGCCCATTCACCACCGACCTGGGATCCGACGAGATCCTGACCGCGCTCCACCTGCC
>JACCWY010000127.1 GCA_013697395.1 Chloroflexota bacterium
TCTGCGGTGAACGGGCTCGCATCGTCCGGTTGATCGCGTCGACGTCCTTTGATTCGATTCGGGTCGGCGCCGTCTCGCGCGCCTTGTCGTCGAAGCCGCCCGGCTTGCCGCTCGGGTCGACGGCGAAGAACGCCTCGGCCAGCCAGTCGGCGTTCTCGATGACCAGTGGCGGCCGGGTGCCCAACGTGGCGATTTCGACCCGCATCGATCCCTCCTCTGTGGTGAGTGTCCGAACAGATGGTCTGGCGGCTGCGGCGTCACCGTCGGCGAAGCCTCATGCACCGATCAGGTCGCGAAGCGATGTGGCGGCCGCCGGCACTCGAATCCATCCCTCGCTCCGACAGAACTCCCTCGCCTCCGGCGGACAGTCGTCGGTGAGCCCCAGGGCGACCGCACGCGCCACCAGGCTCGCGACCAACGCGTCGAGCGCGTCGTCGTTTGCCTCCAAAGCCGCCCGCTGAGTTGGTGTCAGCGCCACCGGCAGGCCGGCCTCAATGAGGGCCGCAACGAGCGCAAGCCGCGCCTCGCGCCATTGGCGCCCTTTGTACAGAGTGAAGGACTGACCCCATCGCTTGAGCGCCGCCGCCGGGTAGACCTCCGAAACGGAGCCGGGACGCACGCCCTCGCCCGCATCGACCGGCTTTCCGCAGGCCGCAACCAGCCGAGCGCAGCGGATCGCGGTGGCACCGATCAGATTCGCTCCCACAGGAAGCGGGTAGATGCCAACGTTTGCCGTGATCCACGTGTCGGTGTATCGGCGCGTGAGCTCCGCTGGAGATCCATCGGCTGCGAACGGAATTCCGGGCAGATGGGCCGCTACCGCAGCTGCCCACGCTCTCGGCCATCCGAATGGCGCATCAATGCCGATGTGATCGGCGCTGCCCGCAACCCGAAGCACCGTCTCGTCAGTTGCGCCCACGACGAGTTCTTCGATTCGCGCCGACGAGCCGGTCGGCCACTCAAGCAGACACAGCGCAGTTAGCTTCGGGTTGGTCGAGAGGTCCACGCCCAGGGTGTGAACCGTGCCAACGAGCTGAGCCGTCACACCTGATCAGCTGAGCTGACGACATCGAACGAAACGCCGATCGCGGCGAAGTGACCGAAGCCACAGCGGACCTTGTCCGCCTCGGTGGTCCGTAGCTTGAGGAAATCGCGGTTGCTCTTCGTCTCGCGAGCAAGATAGAGCGCCTGGCCGTCGTCCTTGACGATCGCCCAGTCGGGGTTGTAGGTGCCCAGGGGCGTGTCGATCTTGAACCATCTGGGCAACTTCACGAAGAGCTTGATGTCGTTTCGATCATTCAACTGCTTCGCAAACTTGCGCTCGGTGTTGGATTCGTAGACGACGTACTCGAACACCGACTTGGTGACTGCGAGCGCCGACAGGGCATTGACCAGGGCGCGGTCTTGCTCCTCGAACAGCCGCATCTCCCACTCGCTGTCGGCATCTTCAGGATCCAGAAGTTCGTATTTGATGCCGTCCACCAGAAGCCGATGCAACTCGGCGCTGATCGCCCGTGCGGCTTCGTCCATGAAGCGCTGGGGATCGTTGAATACGTCGTTGAGGCGTTCGCTCTCTCGCAGGATGCGTAGGAGCGTTGTGCGGGTCAGCTCCGTGGCGTTCTGGAGGTAACTGAGGATGTCGGGGATCGGCGTCGTCGAGAAGTCGACCTGCTCCTCCGCGACTCCGCGACTGACGGCCTCCACTCCCCCGCGCCGCACTCGTACATCGCCGTGAGAGACGGTGATGCTCGGACGACGGATGGGCGGCATCCGTCGAACGGCCAGAGCCGCCGACGTGACCAGTTCGTCGGAGTCGAACTCGACTCGATACGTCGTGCGCGGCTTGATCTGCTTCCAAAGCTCGACGAACGCAGGCGTGAGAAGCACTTGTTTCTTGAGCCGATTCTCGCGCTGGTCGCGCTCGCGTCGGATGTGGCGCTCGATCTGGTACGACGACAACAGATCGATCACCTCAGAGCTGAGGTCGGCGACTTCGGGCGGCAGGTCAAGCTCGAAGTCAGGCTTGCGCGGGTCGAACGCGGCTAGGAGGCGACCGTCTGCATCCAGGTAACCCTGGGCAACAAGCGAATCGCGTACGACGAGCGCCGCATCTCGACCAATGGCCTCCTCGCGGTCGTCGACGATGCGCGCCAGATTCCCGATCGCGGTCAGAGGAACCTTGCCGAACGTCACGCCGCATTCCTCCTCGTATTCCGTTTGGAGCGCCCGGGCGAAGTCCTCGTAGCTCTCGTTCGCCATGACGTACAGCTTGTTGACCGACTCATCGAAGACGCGTTTGCCGTCCTGATCGACCGGCAGCCGCAGACCGCGACCAATCTCCTGCCGTTTCTTCACGACGCTGGTCGTCTCGTTGAGCGTGCAGATCTGGAAGACGTTCGGACTGTCCCAGCCCTCGCGCAGAGCGGAGTGGCTGAAGATGAACCGGAGGGGCTCATGACTCGACAGCAACCGCTCCTTGTTCTGCATGATCAGGTGGAACGCGCTGTCATCGTCCTGCGAAGCTCGTCCTTCGCGCGAGTCCTTCCAAGAGCCACCGCGGTCCTGCGCAAAGTAGCCGTCGTGGAGCCGATGCATCGGCTCTTGCAGCCACGTGAGACTTTCGTATCGCGGGTCCGCGGCGAACGTTGCGAGCTCGGCCTCGAACGCCTCGGCGAACCTACCGCGGATGGGCTGGCCGGTATCGGGGTACTGACGATAGTTCGCCACGCGGTCGATGAAGAACAGGCTCAGGACTTTGATTCCGCGGTCAGCAAAGAGAAGCTCGTTCTCGAGGTGCCGCTTGATGGTGTGCTTGATCTGCGCACGCCATACATCATCGCGGACCCCGCCGATCTCCGCGCCCAGGCCTCGGAGCGTCTGCCCGCCGCTGAACCTGACGAACTCAAGACCGGACTCGGTGCTGATCTCGGCGACGGAATAGCCCTGGGCGTACTCGGCCCTCTCGTTCGACGCCCGATGCAGGTCGTGGCCAGTCTTTACTCTGACCGATCGCTCCCGAGGCCCCGCCGGACCTTGCTGACGAATCCGCAGCTTCGCGCTGATGCCCCTACGGTTGTCGACCGCTTCGAGGCGCACGAAGGCTTCAGTGGTTGCACCGTCACTTTGCGCGCTGGCAACCACGATCTGCTTGACAAGCTTCAACTCGAAGGCACGGATGGGATCGAGCCGGTAGATGAGGTTGTACGGATTGCGGTGCGTGGCGGAATAGCGGAGGGTCAGGAGCGGGTTCAGCTCCTTGATCGCGTCCTGTGATTTCGGAGTGGAGTCGACGCTTTGAGGCTCATCGATGATGACGATTGGTCGAGCGGCCTGCACGAACTCGATCGGTCTTCGCCCGGACAGCCGATCGCTCTCCTTGTAGATGACGTTGCTCCGTCGATCATCCTCGGTATCAGCGAAGTTCTTGACGAAGGCCTGGATGTTGATGACCTGCAGCTGGAGCGTGTTCGTCGTCGCGAAGTGGCGGAGTCGATTGACGCGACGCGCGTCGTAGACGAAGGACTCAAACTCGGCGTTGTTGTAAAGCGCCCGGAAGTGCTCCCTCGTGATTTCGATGTTCTTCAATACGCCTTCGCGGATCGCCACGCTCGGCACCACGATCACGAACTTGCGGAAGCCGAACCGCTGGCTAAGCTCAAAGATCGAGCGCAGATACACGTACGTCTTGCCCGTGCCAGTCTCCATCTCGACCGAGAAATGCGGGCACGTCCGGTGCGTGTTCGCCGGGCCATCCTGCAGGGTCCAAGCCTCAAGGTCCGCCGCTGGATCTGCGACATCGATTTCGTTTCGCTCCTGCACGGCGCGCGCATTGGCGCGGAGCGCGGCATCATCGATCAGAAGCCGGTTACCCACACCCAGTTCCGTGCTCTCCTGTCCCGCAAAGAGCCCCTCGTAACCGCCGAGATCAATCGGAGCCAACGCCGGCGAACTCTCTGGTTGACCCTCGAAGAGATCAGCAACTGCGCTAACAGCATCCAGTTGGAACTGCTGGTTCGGATCGAATTGGAGCTTCACGAGAGTGGGTTCACGCTGTCCGGAACACGATCTCGCGAGTCTTGAAGAGCTGGACAGCGTTCGTCTTCAGCTCATCGTCGCCCGCAAAACCGTCGTCGAGACAGATGACCCGCTCCGGCTTTGGCTGGCATTCTGCCATCCCGCGCACCGTTTCAAGAGTGAGATGTCGTTCGAGACAGACCAGCAGCGCGCCATCGGCCACGCTAAACACCTGCATGCCGCCGACTTCTACCGGTTCGACGGCGGCGGTCAGCGAATAGCCGCTCTTCAGGAGGATCTCGTACAGTAGATCGTCGGCTGACCGGTCTTCGGTTACGTGGGCGACGTGAAGCTCGAGCTGCTCGAGCAGCGCCTCCATCTGGTGCGGGACGTCTGCCTTCCAGATGCGGAAGTTCGACTCGGCAAGCTTGAATGTTCGGAAGCCGTGATGCTGTCCTCCGGCACCTTCCGACGTTACCCTGCCGCCGACCTCGCGGTTGTTCTTGTCAATCGCGCGGCGCACCCGCTCCTTGGCTATCTCTGCGATCGTCGAGTAGTCACCTCGGCCGGTGGGTTCGGGCAGCTGGACGAGGACAAACTTTCGGTTGCCGCCGTCCTTCTTATTCACGGCGAGCACAGCTTCCGCGGTCGTGCCCGAACCTGCGAAGAAATCGAGAATGATCCCGTCCGAAGCCGGGCAGCCGATGTCAACACATTTTGCGATCAGGCCAACGGGCTTTGGACTGTCGAAGATCTTGTCCCCGAATAGGGCTCGCAGGTCTCGCGTGGCCTTCTTGTTGCCCTCTACGTCTGTCCACAGGTTCGAAGGCTGCTTCGAGCGACCCTCAAGGTAGAACTTCTGATAGGGCCTCCAAACCACCGCGCCGTCTCTATCGGCCAGTTTCTTCCATTCGATGAAGCCTTCACGTGCCAGCTGTTCGTACTTCTCGCGACCGCAGATCCACCTGCTCTCATAGCCGCCTGGTCCAATTGGAAACACATCGTTGCCATCAGGCCCGGTGATGCCGTAGTACATGCTCGGCCGGTCTTCTCGTCGATCCTCGCCGCCCGTTCTCCTCAATGACCTCGTTAGGTAGCGTCGCCCACCCTCGTCAACCTGGTCATAGATGCGGGCATCTTGCTCAGAGAGCGACAGTCCGGAAACAGCGGCATCCGAAGATCTCGCGAAGATCACTAGGTAATCGACCATGTTGACGAGAACATCGGCACCGCCGCCGGTCGGAGTACCGGTACTTCGCGTCACCATGCCGACGAAGTTCTCCTCCCCGAATATCTCCTTCCCGAGGCTGAGCAGGTTCTGCACCTCGTGGTCGTCGATGCTGATGAAGATGACCCCGTCGTCACGCAGCAGGTTGCGGGCGAGGTAGAGGCGGGGATACATCATGTTCAGCCACTTCGAGTGGAAGCGGCCGTCGGTATCGGTGTTGGTGCTGAAGCGGCGGCCCTCGGCGTCGACCTGGCTGGTGTACGCGAGGTAGGTTTTCAGGCTCTCGGAGTAGTTATCGGGATAGATGAAGTCGTTGCCGGTGTTGTAGGGCGGGTCGATGTAAATCATCTTGACCTTGCCCAGATACGACTTCTGGAGCAGCTTGAGGACCGCGAGGTTGTCGCCCTCGATGATCAGGTTCTCGGTGGTGTCCCAGTTGATGCTCTCCTCCGGCACCGGCAGGAGCGTCGCAAGGCTCGGGGCCTGGATCGTCTTGAAGCAGTCGGCCTTGCCCGGCCAGGTCAGCCCGTAGCGCTCCTTGCCGATGTCGACCGATTCGCCCAGGGCCAGCTTCAGCCGATCGAAGTCGATCTGGCCGCCTTCGGTGCGTACCTCAGGGAACAGGTCAAGCAGCTCCCGGACCTTGTCGCCTGCGATGGCATCCGATCGCAAATCGAGTCGCTCGGGCTGCTCCGTCATCGGTCTTCCCATCGAGACATGCTATGAATCACGCTTCTTTCGAGGCATCGGCGGTTTCCGTTCGAGCTTGAACGTCCGCCTAAGGTACCGGTCGAACTGGGGAACGGTGAACTCGTTCAGTCCCTGGCCGGGCGTGAAGATCAGTCCCTTATGGATCAGATTCGCTCGGGTCGCACCGATCTGCTCCGACCCCTTGTAGCCGAGCGTCACGGCAATGTCGCCCGAGCGCTGGGGGCCCGGACCGAGTTCGGCCATGGCTCGAAGATATCGAAGCTCGAGCTCCGTGGTGCGATCGGCGCGCACCTTGAAGAAGCTCTCGTCCAGCCGCTTCTCCACCAACGGAATCGCTGCTTCGAGCTCCGATGATCGAATCGGGGAAGATTCGGCGAGATCCCACACGACGCTGCCTACCTCCTGAATGAAGTAGGGATACCCCTCGGTGAAGTCCAGGGCGCGATCCACCGCGTCCGGCTCAAAGTCCACGCCGAGCTCGGTGGCGGGCTCGACCAATGCGGTGGCCGCTGCGTCTCGGGACAGCGATCCGATGGTTGGGTAATCGAACAATCGCTCGGCATACGACCTGGCGGCTCCGGCTAGAGCGGGCAACTGTGGGAGGCCTGCTCCAACGAACGTCAGCGGTAGATCCTTCTGAACCACCCGATGGAGAGCCACGATCAGTGCCGTCAGGGACGGTCGATCGAAGAACTGCACCTCATCAAACAGAAACACCACCCCCGTGCCGTGGTCCGCGGCGGCTTCAGCCAGTTCCACGAGCAGGTCGGTCAGATCCGCGTCGAGATCCCCCGAGTCCGCTTTCCCAGGCACCTGATCGGCGCCACTCAGCGAAACGGACACCCCGCCTTCTGGCGTGAATGTGAGAGTGAATGACTTCAGAACGCCAGCAGCTCGCTTCGCCTTGGCCCCCCAGCGCGCGGGTGGGCTGATCTCGTAGAGGGCACTGCGGGCGAGCCGGGCCATCAACGGTCGGATGTCGGTCTCCGGTGTCACCTCGTGCGTTCCGGTGCGCCACGACACGGCTGCCGCGATCTCCTCAAACTTTCCGAGGAGGACGGTCTTTCCCACGCCGCGAAGACCCGTCACGATCAAGCTCTTGGCAGAGCGCCCTGCGGCGAGTCTCTTGAGGAGAATCTCGAATCCCGCAATCTCGGCGTCCCGGCCCACCAGAGCAGGCGGCTTCTTGCCAGCGTTGGGTGTGTACGGATTGACTACCGGATCCATTGCAGTTCCTCGCCGACGGCCTGACAGGGTTTACATCAGTTTACAGAGTTCCACTATAAGGACCTGTAAAGGTCTGTCAATCCTGTCAATTCCGTGACCTACCCGGATCGTCGAGCGGTGGCAGACTGACGGCTGTCCCACGTCATCTCGTGGCGCGTCCCTCAGGGGCGAATGGATCTCGAACGTTGTACTTCCGCTGCTTTAGAAAGTATGTGGACGTCCCACCTTCCAACAGGTTGATGACTTCCTTCCGCACATCCTCATGATCAATTGCTCCCTCTAACACAACTTCGGCATGGCGAGCGTCTGCGGCAAGAACCACGAACTTGTCCGAGTCCGATGCAACAGCGAGACTCGAGTTGTGGGTCGTGAAGGCGAACTGGCGGGTCCTCTTCGACAGCCTCAGCCGCGAACACATGTCCACCCAGATCGAACGAATGTCCAGTGAGTCCTCTGGTTGGTCGACGATGATCGGCGCATCGCCTTCGCAGAGGGCCATGATCAGCAAGGCGGTGCACTTCTGGCCGGTCGAAAGCTCGGCCAGTGGCGAATAAGTACCGTTCTCACGACGGAACGAGATCTCAGGACGATCAGTCGGAGTCACTGCGTACTGAAGCTCGAGGAGGTTCTCGTACCCGTGCTCGGCAGCGTCGCCCAGCAGGAAGTCCGCGAGCGCAATGATCCGACCACCACTCAGTTTGCTTGCGGCAGCGACGGCGTCCAAGTCTTCCGGCTTGCCCGTCAGGTGATACCTCAGAACTGCGTTAACAAACTCGTCGGGCGTGACGCCGGAGACTATGGCGTCGACCTCCGCGGACAAGAGATGCGAGCCCCTCTTCATCGATGACAGGCGCTCATTGAAGTCGATCCGGTTTGAGCCCTGGGATACCTTGGCTTGGATCTGCCCGTCTGACTTCGCGACGAACCAATCGCAGCGCTCCTGTCGTGCCGTTGTGTATGCCGCTTGCCGCCCACGAAGTTCTATCAGCAGTTGGTTGCGGCTCAGGACGGTTGGCTGGAGAAGGCTGGCGAGCTGGCCCGCCGAGTTCAACGCATCATCGACCTTCGTCAACTCCTCGACCAGTCTCGCTCGATCCTGGCTCAGGGCACGGACGTCGCCACCGGCCTTCTGCACCTCGCGTGAATACTCATCGCTGATCGCGTCAAAGGCAGCGGCCCAAGTGGTCTGTTCGGTCTTCGCCTCGCCAAGCATCGATTCGGTCGCATCCACCGACTCTGCCAACCGTTCGAGTGCCTCGGTTTTGGCTCGAGCGGCACGCTCGTGAAGGCGACGAACCACGGGGTCCGATGCGAACTCCTCGCCGAGGTCGGGCACGCTCGGGACGGTCTCAAGTCCATGGCGTGCGCGCAGCAACACTTCGCCGATGCCCGAGATGGAACCTACCTCGCGCTGGATAGCCTGTGATTTTGCCTGCGCCTGCTGGAACTTGGCGAAGACGGGGCTCTTCAGACCAGCATCCTTCGTCGAGATCTCCGCTCGGAGGGCTTTCTGCCTCGACTTGAGCTCATCACGTGTCTTGCGTGCCCGAATCTGCCTGGCAACGTCGGCGTCGAGCTCCTGCAGCTGTGTCCTCAGTTCATCGATGCCGCGCTGGTGAGTCCGGAAGTCGAAGAACGAATCGATGAAGCGGATCTGCTCCTCCTCGCTTTCGGCGATCCGAACGATCTCGCCCTGACTGAGGAAGTGGCACGGGAGGAGATCAGATGGAGGAATCGCGGTCCCGCGGAAGGGGCTGGCCGCGGCAGGGTTGTACTCGCGTTCGATCGTGTGGATGGATCCGTCTGCCCTGCGAATATCGACGGTCACTCGGCCATAGAGCCCGAGCTGGTTCGCTAGCTTTGTTTCGTGGTCATTCAGAATCTCGAGCTGCGTCGGCTCTTGATCCAGGACGAAGCGAAGCAGCTCAACAATGATCGACTTCCCGCTTCCCTTTGGGCCAAGGATGGTTGTCAGCCCGCCGTGGAACTCGAGGTCAAGGTCGTCGAGGAACCCACCAACGACATGTAGTCGCGTAATCCCGGGCGAGGGGATCAGCTCGTCTGCGCCAATGGCACTGCCAGTACTGGGGTATTCAACCCTGGCCTCGCGATCGATGAAGCACTGCCTAAGGCCCTCCAGGGCTACCGGCTCCTCCACCCAGAAGTAGGTAAAGCGACTACCTATTCCGGCGAGGCTGTGACCATGTCCCTTACCTGATGGGTTGTCGGACGCCTGATAGACCGCCAGCTCGCGCCCGTAAGTCGGGTCGGTTCCGTCCAGTACGTCGTAGACGCGCTTTCGCGCCTTCTTCTTGCCCTCGTCGAAGTAGTCCTCGACTGGCGCCTCGACGGCCAGCACGGCTGGGTGCTGGACTAGCAGAGTTCGGAGATCGCCGCGCATGCTTCCAAGGGCGCCCTTGCTGGATCGGCAATGTGCGAGCACGGCGATGCCGCCGAACTTCTGAATCTCGTCCAGCACCTCGAGCGGACCACTGGTGGCCGAGCCGCGTTCCAAGCGCTGCCCTGCCCCGCGAACCGCCCCGATCGTCGTCAGAAAGCGGTCAATGTCTGACGACGAGACATGGACATCGAAGAGCACAACAAGATGAATGCCTTCGTTGCCCGCCAAGTCATTCAGTTCTACGGCAGGAAAGATCAACAACTCGGTGCCGGAGGCCGCGTTCTTCACCTCGTCGACCCAGCCGCCGGTGGCGTGGTCGGTCAGCGCAATGCCATTTAGGCCAATGGAGAGCGCTTGGTCGACGATGTCGCTGGCATTGACCTCACCGTCACGCCAGTCGCTCGAGGCTGGCGTGTGTACATGCAGGTCGAACGCGAATCGTTGAAGACCCTTACGCGTCGTGGGCATGGGGGCATCCTACGGGTCGGGCGAGACGGACATTCGAGACTCTTGCGGCAAGCGGCATCAGCCCCGCAGTCTCCGATACGCCTCCTGCGCTCTTTCGTCGGCGGCGGACGCCGCGTAGCGGGAGAGCATCTCGCGTGATTTCCAGCCGGCCAGGCGCATGAGGTTGCCCTCGGTGCCACCGTCGGACAGCCACTGGTGGGCGAAGGTGTGACGGAACAGGTGCGGGTGCAGCTTCGGCATGCCGGCCA
>JACCWY010000128.1 GCA_013697395.1 Chloroflexota bacterium
TTCGACGGCACGCCGTTCACCGACCGCGGCTTCGATCACGTGCCCTCGTTGGCTGGAGCTGCCTCACTTCTGAACCAGCTCATCCCACTCCAGTGACTGTCTCATTTCCACCGTGGAACTTCACTAAGGCCCATTCGGATCCTCGTATCTTCCGTAGCGGGCGCGGTAGCCTCGCGCGCGAGCGAGCGGCGACAGAACCGCGGCAGCCACCACGCCGAGGGCCCCGAACGGCGGCGGAAAGGTGAACTCTTTGCGGTACTCGTGCAGCATGAGTGCGAGCTGCAGGAGGCTCGGGAGTCCGTTCTTTGGGTTCACGCGACCGTCACGGGCAAGCCCAAAGTAGGTCTCGAAGTATGTCTCCGCCCGAAGGGCCGGTCGGAGTTCGACGACGACGTGGGCCGGCTCCTCGAACGGGTTGCCCCAGGTGTGACCGGCACCACGAGGGATGACGATGTCTTCCCCCGCCTGCGCGATCCACTCGCGCTTCGCCGTCTTGATCCGAATTCGCCCCGAGACGAGGCCGAATCGCTCCTCCTGGCGAGGGTGGGCATGGATGCCCGGAACAACGGCATGCGGCCGCATCTCGAACGCCATCTTGAGGACGGCGCCGTCCGAGCTGGACGCCGTCTCCAGGAAGGTGAGCCGCTCTCCGGTGACCGGATGCTCGATCGTGTCGCCGACCTTCGCCATGGTGCCTCCGTCGTCGCCGACCGGACATGAAACGCGGCCAGTGTACGACGGTGGTCGGCAGACACCTCGACCCCTTTTCCGTCTTGTCGGTCGTCGGCTGATGTCGCATTGTGGACGCGATGCAGCATCCAACGCTTCGGTTTGCGGCCCTGACCGCCAGCGCCGCCACTCTGGTGCTCGCCGTCGCGGGCGCCACCCTCCGGACCATCGGGCCCGCGGCCCCCCAGACATTCAACATCAGCTCCCCGCTCATCTTCTGGATTGCGGGCGCGGGCGCGGCGATCTATGCACTCGTAGGCTTGCTCCTCGCGCGGCGTCTGCCCAGCCATCCTGTGCCCTGGATCTTCCTGGGGGTGGGGCTGGCCTGGAGTGGCGTGATGCTGACGTGGGCTTATGTGACCGTCGCTTCGTCACATCATCCACCGCTCGAAGGCGCAGGACTCGTGGCATTGATCAACACCGCGGTCCTGCAACCGATCGGCCTGGGGCTGGCGGTGCTGCTGCTGCACCTCTTCCCGGACGGGAGACCGGTGGACCTCGCATCGCGGCGCTCGGCGTTGCTCACCCCAGTACCGGTCGTGCTCGTCAGTCTCGGAGTCGCGATCAGCCCGGGCTCGGTCGGGATCTACACCGGGCTGGCCAATCCGCTCGATCCTCAAATCCCCATGGCCGTCGGCTGGTTGGTCAACGTCATCGGCGTCGCTGGGATCGTCGGTCTCGCGGTGATGGGGTACCGGTCGCTGTGGGTTCGGTATTCCACCGGTGACCGGATCGTGCGAGCGCAGATCCGCTGGTTCCTGTGGGCCGGGGGCCTCGGTGCCTGCGTCGCCATCGGGATCGTCGGGATCTTGACGGTCAATCGCGCGGTCCTCAGCGGACCGGGTGAAGGCGTGGTGCTCGTCCTGTTCAGCGCGGCCGCCGCCCTCGTCCCGATCGCGTGCGCGATCGCGATCCTGCGGCACGGCCTCTACGACATCGACCGGCTCATTTCACGAACCTTCGTCTATATCGCTCTGCTCGCCATCGTGGCCGGCACGTACAGCGCGGGCATGAGGGTTCTGGACCGTCTGGTGATCGCCGTGACCGGTCAGCCCTCCGATCTCGTGGCCGTCCTGACGACCCTCATTCTTGCGATCTCGTTCGAGCCGCTCAAGGTCCGGCTCACGAAGTTCGCCGAGAAGTTCGACGAGGAGCCGGAGGCGACGCCAAGCGAGTTGCCGATACCCGATGACGCCTGGATCGACACCGTCGCGGCACGTGTCATCGAGCGACTCGAGGCCGGCCGCGCGACGCTGTCTCAGGCAGACGGTGTTGAAAGCCCTACCATGTCCGGGGCGGCCGTTCCGGCGCCGCACCGAGTCCCGTAGGCAACGCCTCGATTGACGGCGTCGTCCAGGCCGAGAGCAGGTCAGGCGCGTCCGAGCACGATGTCGATGCCGTCCAGGATCGCCTGGAGCTTCGCAGCCGAGAGCTTGCCGACACGTTCGGTCAGCATCGCCCTGTCGAGAGTGACGACCTGCGAAACGTTCGCGACCGACTCGCGTGGCAGGCGCGTACTGCGGCTCGTCAGGAGGACATTACCGGGCGCGCCCGCCCAGCGAACGTTGCTCGTCAAAGGGACGCAGATTACCGACTGGAGCGCGCTGCGATTGAAGGCGTCGCCCTGGATGACGATGATCGGGCGTCGGAAGCCTGGCCCCGAACCGGAAGGTTCCGGCAGATCTGCCCACCAGACCTCACCCTGGCTGATTACCACTCGCTGGATTGGAAGCGGTGCCGCGCCGCCGCGACGATGAATCGGTTTTCCTCGGTGGGGTCGCCAAGCTGCTCAGCGACACGGTCCAGCGCCTGAGTGATGTCGTCCGGGGTGTGCCGTGCGACGTACTCGCGGATTGCCGCGCTGTATACCTCACTGCGTGAACGGCCCGAGCGACGAACGAGCCGTTCCGCTTCGGCGAACAGCGGGTCAGGCACGGAGATTGCGGTCTTCATACCCATAGTATAACCGCCCCGCGGAGTGCGCTGCGTTCTCACCAAGGAACTAATCGTGCGGATTCCGGGGGCGGACCCGCGCTTCAGCGGTCGGTATCCCCGTCGCCTGTATGGCAAGCAATGGCTTGGCGGGCCCGACCGGATTCGAACCCGCGTTACCACACTCCATCATGAGCGCGTGATCCGCATCCCGATCGCCGGCCGCGACGATTGGGAGCAGCCCGCGCGGGAGTTGGCGTAGGAGGAGAACCTGATCCAGAGTTAGATGCCCGAATCAGGCCTCGCCAACGCCGTTTTGAGCGTGCGGCAGGCCTCCGTCGGCCGCGGAATCGGGGTGAGTCAGATGCCCATTCCGAAATGAGTCAGATGCCCATTCCCGAAAACGGAAAGAGTCAGTTGCCCTATCTGGGCAAGCCAATTCTAAACGATCTCGAGGCTCGGACTCGTGATCGCAGAACCTCGCTATCGCCTCGGACTCTGCCGACAGTAGGCTGAAGGCTACG
>JACCWY010000134.1 GCA_013697395.1 Chloroflexota bacterium
GCCGCTGGTGTAGGCGGCGAGCGCCTCCTCGACCGTGATTTTCTCCGCCGGAACCCAACCGCCCGGATGCGCGCCATCGAGCGTCCGGCGCGTGACAGCGGCATACAGGGTCTGCATCGGGTCCAAAGGCGCGACCGGCCAGTCGGTGCCGAAGGCCACCGGCACGCCGGCGTCCAGGAACGAGCGGAAGGCGTAGGTCGTCTTCGCCCGCTCGGCGCCGATCTTCCGCTCGGCCCAGCGGCCGTCGTCGATCGCGTGGAAGGGCTGGACGCTGGCGATCGCGCCGAGATCCGCCATCCGCGAGAAGTCCTTCCGCGCCATGTGTTGGGCGTGCTCGACCCGGAAGCGTCGGTCCCACGCGGGGTTCTCGGCGGCGATCCGTTCGAACTGGTCGATGACCAGCGAGATCGCGGCGTCGCCGATCGCATGGATCGAGAGCTGGAGCCTCGCCCGGTCGGAGGCGCTGGCGCGGGCGAAGAAGGTGTCCGCCGGCTGCATGACGTCGCCCAGGAGCCCGCGGTTGCCGGGCTCACCTTCGAACGGCTCGAACATGTACGCGGTCGACGAGCCCAGCGCGCCGTCGGCGAACGCCTTCAGGCTCCCCATCCGAACCCAGGCGTCGCCAAAGCCCGCCGTGACCCCGACCGCGGCCGGATGCTCCCACTCCGCGAGCGCGGTCCGGCAGTAGACCCGCGTGGTCAGCTTGCCGGCCGCGCCGTACTCCTGGAGGAGCCGGATCGCGCCCGGACCGTAGTCGTAGCACATGTCCTGGACGGACGTGACCCCGAGGCGTGCCGCCTCTGCGAGAGCGGCGTCCAGTGCCTCCCGGAGCTCTCGTTCGGAGACGGCCGGGATCGCGATCCCGACGAGCTGCCCCGCGTCCCTCAGGATCCCCGTCAGCTCCCCCGTCGCCGCGTCGCGGTCGATCTGGCCGCCGGGGGGATCGGGCGTGTCACTCGAGATCCCGGCCAGCTCCAGGGCGAGCGAGTTGGCGAGGCCGATGTGGCCGTCGGGCCGGCGGATCCAGACCGGATTGGCGGGCGTCACGGAGTCGATCAGTGCGCGCGACGGCAGGGGATGTCCCGGCCACCGCTCGTGGTCCCACGCCGCGTACAGGTCGATCCAGCGTCCGGCGGGGAGCGGCCCGGCGAACTCCTTCAGCCGCCGCACGAGCTCCTCCGGCGTGTCGCTCGTCAGGAGATCGGGCGCCCGCAGCGTGAAGCCGCCGTCGAAGAAGTGGGTGTGGGCATCGTTGAAGCCGGGGACGACCCGCCGGCCACCCAGGTCGATCTGCCGGACCTCCGCGCCGACCGGCGCCGAGCCGGTCGCGCCGACCCACGCGACCCGACCGCCACGGATCAGGAGCGACGTCGCCTCCGACCGGTCGCCGGAGTGGGTCCAGATCAAGCCGTTCTCGAGAAGCAGGGGGACCTCCTCGCCCGGATCGTTCGTACCCTGTGCATGCGCCGCTCCGGATGTCACCACAGCGGCCGCGCCGACGATCCAGGCGGCGTGCGCCGGTCGAAGCCTCACGCGCCTCCCGACATTACCCCGGAGAGCTCTTCGGCGATCGTCTCGAGGAGCTCGCGGTCGCGGTCGTCGAAGGCGTCCAGCCAGTCGGAGTCGATGTCGATCTCGCCCAGCACACCGTTCGGGCCGTGGATAGGGACGACGATCTCCGAGCGGGTGGAAGGGAAGCAGGCGATGAACTCCGGGCGCTGGGAGACGTCGGGGACGACCTCGGTCGTGCCGCTCGCCGCCGCCAGGCCGCAGATCCCCTCCCCGACGGCGATCCGCGTGTGCTCGGTCTCCTCCGGACCGCTGTACGCGGACAGGATCAGCTCGACGTCCTCGACGACATAGATCCCCACCCACGAGTAGTGGTCGAACCGTTCGTAGAGCAGACCGCAGACGATCTCGTGAGCTTCGATCTCGTTGGCGGAGGTCTGAAGGGCCGCGCGGATCTCGCGCAGGGCTCTGTCATACTGGCGGGGCTCGACCTCGGGACGGCTCTTGCTGGAATCCTTCACCTGGCGCTCCTTTCGGTCTCCTCTGGCCAACCACTCAGGACCGCGCCGATCTCTCCCCGCACGCGCTCGACGAGGGCATCCAGCCGGGACCTCTCC
>JACCWY010000151.1 GCA_013697395.1 Chloroflexota bacterium
ACCCCCACCCCCGCCGCAGCGCAGGCCTCGAGGATTGCGGCCACGTCGGAGGTCGAGGACGGCCGCACGACTGCGCGGGCCTCGCCGTGGAAGCGGCGCGTCCAGTCCGTCTCGTACGATGCGCGCAGCCCGGGCTCGGCCAGGCAGTGCCGCTCGCCCACGATAGCGCGCAGCGAGGCCAGGAGCGCGTCGGAGCTCATCGGCGCATCCTAGCGGCACGCCGCTTGCGCACGAGCGGACACTGGAGGAGAAACGGATGATGGATGACCGACCGGAGCGGCAGCCCCTGCCCTCCGAGGACACCGGCGACCTGCTCGATGACCCGGCGGCCGGCGTGACGGACGACTACCTGGTGGCCCGGGAGGAGGGCCTCCCCTACGTTCCGCCGACGGAGCGCGTCCTCAGCGAGTCGCGCGGCGCGGAGGGCGTCGACTATGCCGGCACCGACGCGACCGATGCGGGCGAGCTTGAGCGCGACGACGACATCCAGCCCGAGGATGGCGGCCTGCCGCGAGACGACGAGCTCCTGGCCGATGTCATCGAGGCACTCCGCCGGTCGGACGTGCTGGCCGGCGACCGGATTCGCATTGCGGTCATGGGCGCGCGTGTCCACGTGCGTGGCGAGTTGGAGTCGGTCGACGTGCTCGACGAGATCCTCGGGATCGTGGGCGACGTCGTCGGCGTGGAGGAGGTCCTCGACGAGGTCACCGTCACCGGCATCTGACGGTGTGGGATGGTGACCCGCGGGACGGGTCAACCGCTGGCCGAGGCGGCTGAACGCGGGCCGGACGCGACTTGCCCGATCGTGCATGCTGGCAGGGTGAACCATGCCGGCACCCGGGTTGATCCTGCGACGACGGACGCGGCGGAGGTTGGCGCGCTCCAGGAGATCGTGCAGCTCGCGGCCGGGGCGGCGACGTGGGACGAGCTCATGCAGCTCATCGTCGACCGCAGCACGGTGGCGATGGACGCGGAGGTCTGCTCGCTGTACCTCGTCGACCGTGACGGTGCCGGCATGACGCTGGCGGCAACGAACGGCGTCGACCGCGAGCATATCGGCGTGGCACGTCTCGACATCGGGCAGGGCATCACCGGCCTGGCCGCAAGCACGCGCGGGGCTGTCGTGAGCACGGATCTCGCCAACGACCCGCGCTGCGCGTGGATCCGTGGAGTGGACCACGAGCGATTTACATCCATCCTGGCCGTGCCGCTCGAGGTGAGCGATCGGGTGGTGGGCGTCCTGAACGTCAAGACGGAGGCCCACCGCGACTTCCCGGCGCCAGAGGTCCGCCGCCTGTCGACCATCGCGGCGCTCCTGGCGGGGGTCGTCGAGCGGCGTCGGCTGCACCTGGAAACGGAGGCCCAGCTCGACGGCCTGCGCAGCGTCGACCAGGCCCGCGCCGAGCTCATCGCGGTCGTCACGCACCAGCTGCGCACGCCGCTGGCCGTGGTGCGTGCCTATCTCGACCTCCTGGCGGAGACGGCAGAGCCGGCGCGCGCCGCGGACGCGACGCAGTGGCACGGTGCCGCGACCGGCCAGCTGCTGCGCCTCAACGACCTCGTCGACACCATCCTCGACACCGTCCGCGCCGATCGGCTCCTGACGGTCGAGCAGCGGCGCTTCGAAGTGGGCGGCGTGATCGACGAGGTGCTGACCCGGCTGGCGCCACTGCTGCGGCGTCATCGGCTCGAGCGCTATGCGCGCGACAGCCGACCGGCGCTGGGGGATCCCGCCCGCCTGGCCCAGGTGCTCGAGCTGCTGCTGGAGAACGCGGCCAAGTACGCGCCGGCTGGTGCGGAGATCATGGTGGCGGACTGGAGCGCTGACGGCCAGGTCCACGTCGCTGTCGGGGACGACGGCCCCGGCGTCCCTCCGGCGATGCGCGAGAGCGTGTTCGAGCCATTCGTGCGCCTCGAGGCCGGCACGGACAAGCCCGGAACCGGCGTGGGCCTCTTCGCGGCCCGCCGGCTGGTGGCGGCCATGGGCGGGCGGCTCTGGATCGAGGACAAGCCGGCCGGGGGGAGCCAATTCGTGACCGCCCTGCCGGAGGCATCGGGCCGATGAGCCTGCGCATCCTGGTCATCGACGACGAGCCGGCCATGATCGGCGCCGTGGCGGCGCTGGTGGGAGGGGACGGCCACCGAGTCAGCGCCGCCTACGACGGCCACGAGGCCCTGCGCCGCTACGACGCGGAGAGCCCGGACCTGGTGATCCTGGACCTCGCGATGCCGGGCCTCGACGGCGTCGCGGTGTGCCGCGAGATCCGCCGCCGCGGGCCGACGCCGATCATCATTCTCTCCGGCGAAGCCGAGGAGGCGGCCAAGGTCGACGCGCTCGATGCGGGCGCCGACGACTACGTCACGAAGCCGTTCGGGAAGGACGAGCTGCTCGCCCGCATTCGAGCCGTGACGCGTCGACGGCCGGCCCCGGCCGGCGCGACCTCCGGATCCGTGCGGATCGACCAGCGCCGTCACGAGGCCTGGGCCGGCGATCGATTGCTGCCGCTGACGCCGATCGAGTTCGCGCTGCTCGAGGCGCTCGTCGCCGCGCGCGGCGACCTCGTCACCCACGAGGAGCTGCTGCGCGCTGGATGGCGCGGGGAGCCCGATCCCGATCCCCTCTGGATCAAGCCACACCTCGCCCGCCTGCGGTCCAAGCTGCGGGCCGCCGATGCGGCCGTCCCGACCCCGGTCCGCGCCCTCGGCTATCGGCTCATCGAGCAAGGGCCAGCGGCTCGACCGACGCCGGCGTCTCGCTGACCTTCGGCTCGATCACCGTAAAGCGGCCGCGCCACTCGGGCCAGTCCTGCAGGATCGTGGCGGCCTTGCGGCTGCCCTCCGCGGAATGCGCGGCCAGGAGCTCGAGCAGGATCCGGTCGTCGTCGTCGACGGGGCGGGCGGTCGCGCCTGCGCTGAGCCGGTCCTGCTCTGCATCGAGCAGGTAGGCCCGCCCGCCCGTCATGCCGGCGCCGAAGTTCGGACCGATCGACCCGATCACCACGACCGTGCCGCCGGTCATGTACTCGCAGCCGTGGGCGCCGACGCCCTCGACCACCGCCCGGGCGCCTGAGTTGCGGACTGCGAAGCGCATTCCGGCACGGCCAACCAGGTGGAGGGCGCCGCCGGTCGCGCCGAACAGGCAGACGTTGCCGGCGACGGACTGGTCCTGGCGCTCCCCGACCGGCCTCACCACCACGGTGGCGCCCGACAGCCCCTTGCCGACGTAGTCGTTCGCCTCGCCGCTGACCTCGATCCGCATGCCGGCCACGGCGAAGGCGCCCAGGCTCTGCCCGGCCGAGCCGTCCAGCTCGTACCGCACCCGGGGGATCTGGCGCGGCTCCGATCGTCGCTGCAGCGCACCCGCCAGCCGGGCGCCGATCGACCGGTCGCGCGTCGTGACGTGCGCCCGAACGAGGACGGGCTCGCCCGCCGTCACGCGCCGTGTCAGGTCGTCGAGCGCCTCGGCCTCGAAGCTTGCGTCCGCCGGCCGGTCCGACCACAGCGGGCGATCCTTCGGTGGCTCGTCGGCCGCGGGCGACCAGGCCGGCGCGGCGAGGATCGGCGCCAGGTCGAGAACGGCATCGGCCTCGGCGGCCAGCAGGTCCACGCGGCCGACCGCCTCGCCCAACGAGCGCAGCCCGATCGCGGCCAGCTCGCGCCGCACGTCCTCGGCGAGCGCCGTGAAGAACGCCACCACCTGCTCCGGGGTCCCGGTGAACTTGGCCCGCAGATCCTCGCGCTGCGTTGCGATCCCGGTCGGGCAGGTGTCGAGATGGCACTGGCGAGCCATGTCGCAGCCGATGGCCACCAGGGCGGCGGTCCCGAAGCCGAACTCCTCGGCGCCGAGCGTGGCCGCGACCACCACGTCCCGGCCCGTCTGCAGGCCACCGTCGGTGCGCAGCGCAACCCGGTCCCGAAGGCGATTGCGGACGAGCACCTGGTGCGTCTCGGCCAGCCCGAGCTCCCACGGCAGGCCCGCGTGCTTGATCGAGCTCAGCGGGGACGCGCCGGTGCCGCCCGCATGCCCGCTGACCATGATGTAGTCGGCATGCGCCTTGGCCACGCCGGCCGCGATGGTCCCGATCCCCGCTCCGGCCACCAGCTTGACGCCGATCCGGGCCGCCGGATTCACCGCCCGCAGGTCGCTGATCAGCTGGGCGAGATCCTCGATCGAGTAGATGTCGTGGTGCGGCGGCGGGCTGATCATCGTCATGCCGGGCTGCCCGCGCCGCAGGCCGGCGATGAACGCGGTGACCTTCTTGCCCGGCAGCTGTCCGCCCTCGCCCGGCTTGGAGCCCTGAGCGATCTTGATCTCGAGCTGCTCCGCTCGCGCCAGGTATTCGGCGGTGACGCCGAAGCGGGCCGACGCAACCTGCTTGATGGCCGCGTCGCGACGGTCGCCGTCGGCTGACGACGCATACCAGGCCGGATCCTCGCCGCCTTCGCCCGAGTTCGCGCTGGCGCCGAGCCGCGCCATCCCGATGCTGATCGCCTGGTGCGCCTCTGGCGACAGCGCACCGAGGCTCATGGCCGAGCTGACGAATCGGCGCACGACTCGGCCGGCCGGCTCGACCTCATCGATCGGCACCGGCGATTCTGCCGGTCGCAGCTTCATGAGATCGCGCGGCTGCCGCGGACCCAGGTCGGCGAGCAGCTCTCGGTAGGTGGCCAGCTCGCCATCGGTCTGCACCGCGCCCTGGAGGGCCTTGACGACCTTGGGAGCGTAGGCATGCGTCTCGCCGGTGCCGCGAAAGCGGACGAACCCAGGGTCCTCGAGTGCAGGCTTCGGCTCCACGAAGGCGCGCCGGTGACGCGTTGCGATCATCTCGCCCAGCTGGAGCGTCCCGACGCCTCCCGGCCAATGGCTGGCCGCTGGGAAGCAGCGACGTGTCAGCCCTTCATCGAGGCCGATGACGTCGAAGATCTGCCCGCCGCGATACGACGCCAGCGCGCTGGTTCCCATTCGCGCCAGCACCTTGCGCAGGCCCTGCTCCAGCGCGGCGATGGCGTTGGTCCGGGCTTCGTCGGGCTCAAGATCCTCCGACCCGCGCTCTCCGGCCTGGTCGCCGGCGAGCTCGAGCAGCAGCCACGGATGCACGGCCGATGCGCCGGCCGCGATGAGCATCGCGACGTCGTGGACGTCGAAGGTATCGCCCGACTCGACCACAACGTCCGTCCGCGAGCGTCGACCCACCGCGACGAGCTCCTGGTGCACGCGGCCTGCGGCCAGGATGGAAGGGATCGCCATTCGGCGCGGACCGGCGGCGCGGTCCGACACCACGACGAGCTGGAGGCCACGTCGTGACGCCGTCCGCGCCTGCCGGCCAAACCGCGCCAGCCCGAACGCGAGCCCGCGCGCCCCGCGCGAGGTCGGCCAGGTGGCGTCGAGCACCGCCACTCGGCTCATGGAGCCGAGCAGCTGAGACCATCGTTCGTGGTCGAGGATCGGTGAGTCGATGACGATCGCGTCAGTAACGTCCGAGGCCGGAGCAAGCAGATCCGGCTGGCGGCCGATCGCCATGGCGAGCGACATCACCGCGCGCTCGCGCTCCGGGTCGATCGGCGGGTTCGTCACCTGTGCGAACGCCTGGCGCAGGAATGCGGACACGCGGCGAGGGCGGCGCGCCAGCGGCGCGATCGGGGTGTCGTCGCCCATGCTCCAGATTGCCTCGTGGGACTCGGTCGCCATGGGGCGAACGACCTGCCTGACCACTTCGGCGTCCAGCCCGAGCGCGATCCTGAGCCGATCGTCGGCCGGCTCGACGTCGGGCGCGATGCCCGCCACCAGCCGCCGCGGGATGCTGCGCGGGGGCGATTCGTGTCGCTCGACCGTCGGCCCGATCATCCGGCCGCCGGCGACATCGACCAGCACCATCTCGCCCGGGCCCAGCCGGCGCCGATGCGTCACCCGCTCGGCCCGCAGATCGACGCTGCCCGCCTCCGACGAGACGACCACGAGCCCGTCGCCCGTCGCAGTGAGCGCGAGCGGCCGCAGCCCGTTGCGATCGAGGAGCGCGCCCACACGCCGTCCGTCGCCGAACACGAGGGCCGCAGGCCCGTCCCATGGCTCGGATCGGGCAAGTGCCGGGTCGAGCGCCGGGCCGCCGAGGCCCGCGGCCGCGGGGACCAGAGAACCGATGGCCTGGTCGATCCGCGCGCCACCCAGCAGGAGGAGCTCCAGGGCATCATCGAGGGACTGCGAGTCCGAGCCGACCTCCGTCACGAGCGGACCGACCTCGGCCAGGCGCTTCGCCCACCGACCTCCGCCGAGCGCGTGTCGCCGGCCGCGCATCGCCTCGCGGTTCGACCGGACCGTGTTGATCTCACCGTTGTGCGCGAGGTACCCGAACGGCTGCGCCAGCCGCCACGACGGGAAGGTGTTTGTGGAGTAGCGTTGGTGGAAGACGGCGTAGCGCGCGTCGAGGTCGTCGGCGCGAAGGTCGTCGTAGAAGCGACCGAGCTCGTCGCCGACGAAGAGTCCCTTGTAGACGACCTGCCGTGAGCTGAGGGACGCGACGCAGACCGATGTGTCGCGCTCCACGACCCGGCGCAGGATGGCGAGCTTCCTGGCAAAGGCGAGGGGCGTCAGCCGCGACGGGCCCATCACGATCGCCTGCCGAATGAGCGGCGTCTCCCCCACTGTCCGGTCGGCCACCAGGGCCTCGTCGACGGGCACCCGACGCCAGCCGGCGACCGCCAGGCCCTCCTCGTTGGCGCGAGCCTCGAACGTCGGGACGGCCGCGGCGGCATCGGTGATGGGAAGGAAGCACATCGCCACCGCCACCCGGCCGCGCGGACGGGAGGCCAGCCCCGCCTCGGCCATGAGCCGCGCTCCGAATCGGTGCGAGATGGGGATGGAGACGCCGGCACCGTCGCCGGTGCGGTCGTCCGCGGCGCGAGCCCCGCGGTGCGCCAGCGCGGCGAGCGCCTCGAGCGCCATCGGAACCGTGCTTCGCGCGTGGCGACCGTCCAGGTCTGCAATGAAGCCGACGCCACAGGCGTCGTGCTCGCGCCGAGGGTCGTAGAGTGGCGCGTCGATCGGCTGAAGTGCGGCAACGGTCATCGGTCGAGCTCGCCTCTGCGCGGTCTCTCCACGCTAGGAGCGGCGCGCGCGGATGTCAGGCTCGGGACGGTTATGACTCGGACTCGCCCGGGGCACAATCATTCGGAACCGAACCGCAACGAAGGACGCACCGCCGCGCTTGCTCGCGGGTGGAAGCATCGGCCATCGAGTGGCTCGCGCTGTCGGCGCCCGACAGGACCAGCCGACATCGGCTGTTCTGCCTGGCCGATGCGTGCATCAGCGGGCAAACGGCCACACCGGTCGGCCCGGCGGTTCAGCTGGGCGGGCGGCGCCTGGGCTGCGAGGTCCGTCGTTTCCCCGCGCCCTTGAGATACGCCTCGATCCCGTCGAGGAGGCGCTGGAGGCCGAACTCGAAGTCGTCGAGGATGAACTTCAGGTTGTAGTTCGGCGTGTCGTCCGGGACGGCGAAGCCGCCCTCCGCGTCGAGGCGGCCAAGTGTCGGGTATCGCTCGTCCGTCATCTTCGCGGTCAGGATGCGGTCGCGCTCCGTCCACCACTCGACTTCGGACTGCCCGGTCACCCGTTCCGCGCCCTCGGCCTCCGCCGCGTCTCTCGCCACGCCACGCACGAACAGCCCGATCGAGTCGACGATCGCCACGGCATCCCGTGCGCTCACGCCGAGGCCGGAGGCAACCGCCAGCGCCGCCTCGTAGACGTCGAGCTCGTTCGGGCCGAGCACGGCACGACCCGAGGCGATGTACAGCGTCCACGGATGGCGCTGGTGGAACGTCCATTGGCTGCGGGCCACGCTCTCGAGCTGCTCCCGCGGCGACCCCACGGCCGGGATCGGCTCGTCCACTCGCTCGCCGTGGACGGTGTCGAGCATGAGGTCGAGCAGCTCACCCTTTCCGGGCACGTAGGTATAGAGCGACATCGTGCCCAGGCCGAGGCGCTCCGCGACCCGGCGCATCGAGACTGCCTCGAGCCCTTCGGCGTCGGCAAGATCGATCGCCGCCCGCACGACGGCCTCGAGGTCGGTCCCCTGCTTCGGCCCGCGCGATCCGGGCGCCGCCCGGCCCCAGAGCAGCTCCATGCTGCGAACGGCGTCTCCGCGACCGCTGTACTCGGGCGACATCACCTTCCCCTTGACAATCTCCGTATGGCGTACGGTATCATTGCCGATCTACTTCGTACGGCGTATAGAGTTTAAGGGAGGGCGCGCATGGGAGAACGAAACAGCACGGTCGTCGCCGAGGGGCTGGATAAGCGGTACGGCTCGACCAGGGCGCTCGACGGATTCGATCTCGTCGTCAGGCGGGGCAGCGTGTGTGGGCTGCTGGGGCCGAACGGGGCGGGCAAGACGACGGCGGTGCGGATCCTCGCCACGCTGCTCCGGCCCGACGGAGGCCGGGCGGAGGTGGCCGGCTTCGACGTCGTGCGCGAGGCGGGTCGCGTGCGCCAGCGCATCGGCCTGGTGGGTCAGAGTGCGGCCGTCGACGAAGTGCTCAGCGGGCGCCAGAACCTGGTGATGTTCGGCCGCCTGTTCCACCTTGGCAGGCGGCGGGCGGAGCTGCGGGCCGACGAGCTCCTCGAGCACTCCGACCTCGCCGATGCGGGCAGGAAGGCGGTGAAGCAATACTCGGGCGGCATGCGGCGACGGCTCGACCTCGCGGCCAGCCTGATCCTGGCTCCCGAGGTCCTGTTCCTCGACGAGCCGCACCGGCCTGGATCCCCGCGGCCGAAACGAGGT
This sequence comes from Chloroflexota bacterium, assembly GCA_013697395.1. Lineage (GTDB taxonomy): Bacteria > Chloroflexota > Limnocylindria > QHBO01 > QHBO01 > JACDBZ01. The sequence goes on from JACCWY010000151.1 coordinate 8,775, forward strand.
CTGGGCCTCCATCCGCGCGCTCGTGGCCGACGGCACGACGGTCGTGCTCACCACCCAGTACCTCGACGAGGCGGACCAGCTGGCCGACCAGATCTGCGTCATCGACACCGGGCGGGTGATCGCGAACGGGACGCCGGACGAGCTGAAGTCGCGCATCGGCGGCGACCGGGTCGACGTCGTGCTGCACGATGCGGCCGACCTTCCCGCCGCCGCGGCGATCGTGGAGCGGGCAGCCGGCGCACTGGCCGATATCGACCCGGACAACCGTCGCGTCAGCGCTCCCGTCCAGGACCGCATGCGCGTGATGAGCGAGGTCTTCGCGGCCCTCGGCGCGGCGAACCTGTCGGCCGAGGACCTGGCCGTGCGACGTCCCACGCTCGACGAGGTCTTCATGGAGCTCACCGGGCGGCCGGCCGAGCCCGCCCCCGACACGACCACCGAGGAGGCAGCATGACGACCACCACTCGGACCGCGGTCGCGGTCCCCGACGCTCCGAACTCCCTCATCGACCAGCTGCGCTGGACATTCGTCGACGCCTGGACCCTGACCCTGCGCGGGATCAACTACTGGTTTGCCAGCCGCTCCAGGTCGTCGCTGGCTGGGCGTTCATGATCATGCTCGTCGCGCTGTACGGGCTGCTGTTCGGCGGCGCAATGCAGGTACCCGACGGCGGCAGCTACATGGAGTTCCTCCTGCCGGGCATGTTCGTGATGACGATGGCCTTCGGGATCGGCGAGACGATGTCGTCGATCTCGGTCGACGCCGAGCGGGGCGTGACCGACCGGTTCCGGTCGATGCCGATGGCCTCCTCGGCGGTGGTCCTCGGCCGCAGCTTCACCGACATGCTCTACTCGACGGTGGGACTGGTCGTGATGATCGCCGCCGGCCTGGTGCTCGGCTGGCGGTGGCATGGCGGAATCGGCGAGACCGCGGCGGCGTTCGGCCTCCTCCTGCTGCTGCGGTTCGCGATGCTGTGGATCGGGATCTTCCTCGGGCTGATCATCCCCGGCCCATCTGCCGTGAACGCGGTGTGGACCGTCCTCTTCCCGCTCACGATGGTCACCGCGGCCTTCGCACCCCCGGAGACGATGCCCGCCTGGCTGGGCTTCATCGCGGAGTGGAACCCGCTGTCGGCCACGATCTACGCGACGCGCGACCTGTTCGGAAATCCCGGAGTCGGTGGCGGGTCATGGGTGGCGCAGAACGCGACCCTCATGGCGTTCGTCTGGCCGGTGCTGATCATCGCGCTGTTCCTGCCCCTCTCGGTGCGGCGGTATCGGAGGCTGAGCCGATAGGCTGACGGCACGAGCCGGCGATCCTGCGGGGCAGCGGACGGGGCGTATGCTCCGCGTGCCGCCCGCCAAGGCACGGCGGGTAACGCTCAAGGGGAAGCATCGGAGGAGGACATTCCCGTGACCTCGACCGCGCACGTATCAGGGGGGTCACCGTCGCTGGAACGAAACGCCATCGGCATGACCGAGGTGCTCTTCCAGTCGATCACCCACATGGCGCCGGCGGTTGCGACCGCCCTGTCCATCGGCGCCGCCACATCCTTCGCAGGCGGCATCACGCCGCTCGCCGTGCTCTTTGCGATGATCGCCGTCCTGTTCACCGCATTCTCGATGGCCGAGCTGGCCCGGCACCTTCCGTCGGCCGGCGGGATGTACACCTACGTGGGGCGTGGGCTCGGCTCATTCGTCGGATGGCTGGTGGCCTGGGGCTTTGCCCTGGCCGAGCCGCTGGTGATGCCGCTGCTGCTGGGAGGTTTCGGCTTCTACGGGGCCATCTTCCTGTCCTCGTACCTGGGCGTCAATTTCGAGTACGCCTGGGTCGCGCTGGCAATCCTGTGCGGGCTGGCCGTCTGGTGGCTGACCTACCGGGGAATCGCGCTCTCCACGCGCGCCGGCGTCGTGCTGGGCGTCATCGAGGTTGCGATCTTCATGCTCATCTCGACGCTCCTCATCGTCAACGCCGACGAGAACACGTTGAACGTGTTCATCCCGGGCGACGAGGGGGTGAAGCCGGCATTCCAGGGGATGATCTTCTGCCTGCTGGCGTTCATCGGCTTCGAGGCCGCGGCTCCGCTGGGAGAGGAGACGCGGGAGCCGCGCAGGACCATCCCGCGCGCGGTGATCTGGTCCGCCATCCTGGTCGGTCTCTTCTACATCTTCAATTACTACGCGGCCACGGTCTTCTTCGGGCCCGACGAGATGCTCGGCTTCTACACCTCGCACGACGGCGATCCATGGGGCTTCATGGCGGAGCAGGTACTGCCCGGGATCGGTGGGCTTCTGATCGTATTTGCGATCCTCAACAGCTCGCTGGCGAATGCCAACGCAGGTGCGACGGCGGCCACCCGGTCGCTCTTCGCGATGGGCCGCGCCTCACTGCTGCCGCGCTTCTTCGCCGCGGTCCACCCCGAGACGCGCGCCCCCGTCAACGCCGTGCATTTCCAGGCCGTGACGGCCCTGATCATTGCGGTCGTGCTCGGCTTCGTGCTCGCCAACGACCCGTTCCCGACCCCCGAGGGAGCCGGGAGCTTCGGCGGGCTCAACGTCTACGTCTTCCTCGGCACGATGCTCGGGCTGATCTTCGCCGGGATCTACATCGCGGTGAACATTGCCTGCATCGGCTACTTCTGGCGCGAGCGGCGCGACGAGTTCAACGTCCTCAAGCACGTGGTCGTGCCGGTCCTGGGGGTCATCGCCATGATCCCGGCCGCCCTCGCCGTGATCGGCGGGGTGACGATCCCGATCCTCGACATCGAGCTCCCTCCCTACGAGACCGCGCTGCAATGGACGGCGCCCATCGTCGGGATCTGGATGCTGCTTGGCGTCATCGTCTACTTCGTGCTGCGGGCTCGCGATCCCGAAGCGCTGGATCGCGTCGGGAAGGTCTACGGTGGCGATGCAACCACTCCGGATGCCCCCGTTGCTGCATCGGAGCCACCAAGGTATTGACCGATGCGAGGGCCGGCGGCCACGCCGGCCCTCCGTCAAACTCGCCGACTACGCAAAGAGGCCGAGCGGGCAATAGGCGGTGACGACGAAGTTCGGAACGTCGACGATCTCGCTGATGCGCAGGTCGATCGCAACGCTGCAAAGCAGGTAGGCCTGCATCGGATCCAGCCCGTGCTCGCGCCCGAGCCACTCGATCATGCGGCGCACGGCGTCGCGGGCCGCCTGCATCAGGTCGGGCCCGATCCCGTCGGTGGCGTACCGCGCGCCATTGCGCATCGCTGCATGCGGATCCGCCGCCGCCAGGAACTCCGGGCCGGTGACGTGCACGTCCTTGCGCACGGTGAGGCGGATTCGCGCCCGCATCGGCGTCTCGATGGCGGTCCCGGACACCTCGCCGTCGCCCTGGGTCGCATGCCCGTCGCCGACCGAGAACCGCGCGCCCGCGTGGAAGACCGGGAGAAAGAGCGTCGACCCGGCGACCAGGTGGCGCGTGTCCATGTTGCCGCCATGGAGATCCGGCGGGATGGTCGACAGCGGCCCGGTGGCCGGTGCGACCCCCAGCTCGCCGCAGAACGGCGCAAGCGGCAGGATGATGCCCGGCCAAAACTCCGCGCTCCCACTCGATGGGTCGAACCGCGTGACCTTGTAGAAGCCGTCTGGAAAGTCCTCGGCCAACAGCCCGAAACCGGCGATCGACGCGGTCCAGCCCCAGCCGGCCGGCTCGAACTCGAGGAGGTCGATCTGGAGCGTATCGCCGGGCTCCGCGCCGTCGACCTCGATGGGTCCGCTGACCTGGTCCACGCGGGCGAAGTCCAGGTCGGCCAGTGACTGCGTCGTGGACTCGGCTGTCAGCTGGCCATTCGAGGCGTCGAGGCAGTCGAACTCCACCACCTCCCCCGAGCCGATGCTCGCCACCGGCGGGATCTCGGGATCCCAGGCGAGATGGTTCTGCTCGCGCGCGACGCGGAGGCTCGGGATGGGGAGCGCCATGCGCGCATTCTCGCATCGCGCGCGCATCGCGCGCGGCCGTCGCGCCAGAC
>JACCWY010000153.1 GCA_013697395.1 Chloroflexota bacterium
TCGATGACACGTACAACGCGTCGCCGGTGAGCATGGTCGGCGCCCTCGACTTCCTGGCCGAGACCGCCATCCCCGCCGGCCGTCGCCGGCTTGCCGTCCTGGGAGACATGCTCGAGCTCGGCCCGGACGAAGAGCGCCTCCATCGCGAGATCGGGGCGCGAGCCGCGGGCGCCGCCGACGGGATCGTGGCGGTCGGCACGCGCGGGCGGTGGATCGCCGAGGCCGCTCGCGCGGCGGGCGCCTCCCACGTCGCGACCGCGATCGATGCCGAGGAGGCCGCGGCCGTGCTCGAGCGCGAGCTGGCGCCGACCGTCGGTGACCTGGTGCTGCTCAAGGCGTCGCGCGGGATCGGCCTCGACCGGACGGTCGCCCTGCTGCTGGAGGTGGCTCCGTGAGCCTGCTGCAGATCGTCGTCGCGGTGCTGCTCGCCTTCATCGGGATGGTGCTGCTTGCGCCGATCTACATCAACCTGCTCCAGCGCCTTGGCTTCGGGAAGCAGATTCGAACCGACGGGCCGGAGGCGCACTACGGCAAGGCCGGCACGCCGACCATGGGCGGGATGCTCGTCGTCGGCGTCGTGCTCTTCCTGGCGATGGCGCTGCGGGTGGAGGACGCCGCGACGCTGACCCCCATGCTGACCCTCGTCGGCGTCGGCATCCTGGGCGCGATCGACGACTTCGTGAACGTTCGAACGGGGATCGGGATGCGCGGGCGCTGGAAGCTGGTGTGGCTGACGGTGGTCGCGCTCCTCGCGGCGTTCTACATCTGGCGCCACTTCGACCTGACCGGCATCAACATCCCGTTCCTCGGCCAGTTCGAGGTTGCGCCGTTCCTGCTCATCGGCTTCATTGCCTTCGTCATCGTCGGAACCAGCAACGCCGTGAACCTGACCGATGGGCTCGACGGGCTGGCCGGCGGAGTCCTCATCTTCAGCTTCGTCGCCTACCTGCTCGTCAGCCTCGTCCCTGTGCCCGGCGTAAAGCTGGAGCAGCCGAACCTGGCGATCTTCTGCGCCCTCGTCATCGGCGCCCTGGCCGGGTTCCTGTGGTTCAACGTCCACCCGGCGCAACTCTTCATGGGCGACTCGGGGGCGCTCAGCCTGGGCGCCACGCTCGCGGTCGTCGCGACCGTCAACGGCCAGCTGCCGCTGCTGGCGATCGTCGGGATCGTCTTCTTCGCAACCATCATGAGCGTCGTCGTCCAGGTCCTGAGCTACCAGCTGCGGGGACGGCGCATCTTCCGCATGACCCCGCTCCACCATCATTTCGAGCTCATCGGCTGGGCGGAGGAGAAGATCACCATTCGCTTCTGGATCGTCGCGGCGCTGGCGGGCCTGCTCGGCTTCAGCATCTTCCTCGGCAGCGTCAACGGGTTCCGGTGAGCCGACGATGTCGACCTCCGCCGTTCCCGTTCGATCCGTGGCCGACCTCCACGGTCGTCGGACCGTGGTGCTGGGGCTGGCGCGCTCGGGCGTCGCCGCCAGCCGCTTCCTGGCCGACGCCGGTGCCGTCGTGGCCGCCTATGATCGACGTCCCGCGGCGGAGCTGGCGGACGCGATCGCCGCACTCGGAGCGCGGCCGGTGCGGTTGGCGCTTGGCGTGGACCGGGCCGCCGCGGAGGCCCTGCTGGCCCACGCAGAGCTGCTGGTCACCAGCCCGTCGGTGTCGGCCAGGTTCCCGACCACCGACCCGTGGCTGCGCGAGGCGCTCGTCGCCGCCGAGGTGCGCGGCGCGGAGGTGGTGAGCGAGGTCGACCTGTTCCTGCGCATGACGAGGGCGCGCATCCTGGGCGTGACCGGCACGAAGGGCAAGACGACGACGGCCTCGCTCGTGGCGGCCATGCTCGGCCGCGCCGGCGTGCCAAACGTGCTGGGCGGGAACATCGGAACACCGCTCATCGAGCGCGCCATGGAGCTGGGACCGGACGACTGGGCGGTGCTCGAGCTGTCCGAGCTGCAGCTGCCGACGATCACGCGCGGGGCCGATGTCGCGCTGTACACGAACGTCGGCGAGGACCATCTCGATCGTCACGGGACCGTGGAGGCCTATCGAGCCGTCAAGGCGCGCCTCGCCGAGCTCAGCGCGCCGTCCGGTCGCATCGTGCTCAACAACGACGATCCGGGCTGCCGGGAGCTGGGCGAGCGCCTCGCTCCGGCTGGCGTCGCCTGGTACGGCCTCGCGCGGCCGGGGCGCGGGCGTGTCGAGTCATGGGTCGACGACGACGGCTGGCTGCTCGTGGCGGGGGAGCGGCTTCTCGAAGCACGGGAGGTACCGCTCCCCGGTCGCCACATGCTGCGCAACGTCCTGTGCGCATCCCTCGGCGCCAATCTCGCCGGCGCCCCCGCGACCGCCATCGGCGAGGCGATCGCCGCCTTCGAGGGCGTGCCGCACCGCCTCGAGCTCGTCGCAGCGCGCCGCGGCGTGCGCTGGATCAACGACTCGCAGGCCACGGTCCCGGTCGCGGCCATCGCCGCCCTCGAGGCCTTCGACGCGCGGATCGTGCTGATCGCTGGAGGGAAGGACAAGGGTCTCGCGTATGACGCGTTCGCCGATGCCGTCGCCACACGCTGTCGCGCGGCGATCCTCATCGGGGAGACGGCGGACGAGCTGGCCTCCCTGATCGCGAACCGCGTGCCGATCGAGCGGGTGCTCGACATGCCGGCAGCCGTGCGGCGAGCCGGAGACCTGGCACGTCCGGGCGACGTGGTGCTGCTGGCGCCCGCCGCGGCGAGCTTCGACATGTTCGTGGACTACGCCGAGCGCGGCGACGTATTCCGCGCCGCCGTCGAGAGCCTGGAGCGCGACCGATGAGTGCCGCCGCAACAGCAATGACCGCCCGCCGGACCGCGGCGCGCGGCGGCGTGCGCCGCGAGCGTCACGATCCGGCCTTCGGGCTCCTGCTGGCCGTCATGGCACTGACCGCCATCGGGATCGTGATGGTCTACTCCGCCTCGAGCGTGCGCTCGTACTTCAACAGCGCCGACCCTGCGGCGCAGGGAATGGAGCAGATCGTGTGGGCCGGCATCGGCCTGGTCGGGCTGCTCGTGGCTAGCCGTATCGACTTCCGGCACCTGCGCTACCTTGCCATCCCGATCTTCGTCATCACGCTGGCGCTCCTGGTCGCCGTGCTCGTCCCGGGCATCGGCTCGGAGATCAATGGCTCCCGGCGCTGGATCGTGATCCCGGGCTTCGGGTCACTGCAGCCGGCGGAGTTCGCGAAGCTCGCCGTCGTCCTCTACCTGGCCCACTGGCTCGATCGGCGCGGGAAGGCGGTGGGAAGCTTCTGGAACGGGCTCATTCCGTTTGCGCTCGTCATCGCGCCCGGGTTCCTGCTCATCGCGATGGAGCCGGACCTGGGCACGGCGGGCATCTACGCCATCGTCGCCGGCAGCGTCTTCTTCATGGCCGGGGCCAACCTGATCTACATCTGCGCCATCGGCTCCGCCGTGGTGGGCGCCGCCTGGCTGATGATCCAGAGCACGGGCTATCAGCTCGAGCGCGTGCGGAGCTTCCTCGACCCGTTCAGCGATCCGCTCGGTGGCGGTTACAACGCGGTGCAGTCGCTCTACGCCCTGGCGCTCGGCGGGATCACCGGCCAGGGGCTGGGGGAGAGCAAGCAGAAGTTCCTCTACCTTCCGGCGCCGTCGACCGACTTCATCTTCGCCATCATCGGCGAGGAGTGGGGGCTCGTCGGCACCCTGACCGTCGTTGCGCTCTTCGTCGTCATCGCGTACCAGGGCTACCGGATCGCGGTCACGGCGCCCGATACGTTCTCCGGCCTGCTCGCATGTGGCATCACGACCTGGCTGGCCGTCCAGGCCATCGTCAACATGATGGTCGTGACCGCGCTCCTGCCGGTGACCGGCATCCCGCTCCCATTCATCAGCGCCGGCGGATCGGCGCTGACCATCAACCTGGCGGCGGTCGGCATTCTGCTGTCGATCAGCCGCGAGACCAACCAGACAGGATCCTTGCGCGATGCGGTATTTGGTGTCGGGCGGCGGAACAGGCGGGCACATCTACCCCGCGCTGGCCGTCGCACGGGCCCTGCGCGACGTTCGGCCCGGCGTTGAGCTCGCTTACGTTGGCGGCGGCCGCGGCTTCGAGCGCAGGCTCGTGGCCAGCCACCCCATGCGCGACGACCTGCCCTACCACCAGCTCGTCGTGCGCTCACTGCGCTCCGCCGGCCTCTCGGTCCACACGCTGCTCGATCCGGCGCGGCTGGCGGCGTCGGTGCCGCAGGCCTGGTTGCTGCTCGGACGGTTGCATCCGGCCGCGCTCTTCACGACCGGCGGCTACCTCGCCCTGCCGCTCGTGCTGGCGGCACGTGCCCGCGGCATCCCCGCGCTGGTGTGGGAGGGAAACGTCGTGCCCGGGCGGGCGACCCGCGCCATCGGTCGATTCGCCACCCGCGTGGCCGTCAGCTTCCCGCCGACCCTGGAG
>JACCWY010000155.1 GCA_013697395.1 Chloroflexota bacterium
GGGCAGCAGCGCGAGCAAATTTCAAGTCACGCGCCGGCTCGAGCACTCGTGCGACCAAGCACGACCATCGGGAAACGGTTGACTCCACGGCGCGCCGGGTACAGAATCCCGGCACCGATGGCGTGAACCTCGCGCCGACCCGCAGCCACGAGGAGAGTGACATGAGCAAGACCGCAGGGACGGTTCTTCGCGCGTCGCGCCTCCGGATGGAGCTCGTCGGCTAGCAGCAGCTGGTTACAAACCGCCGCTCGCCAGATGGGCCGCCCGCCGGGGCGGCCTTCGTAATTCCTGAAGGCCGAACAGCGCGACGCACAGACCGATGCGTCCCTCTCACCCCGTTCGACCCAGGAGACCTCCCCGTTGCGCAAGCACCGTGACCCACGCCGTGAGCGCCATCGCCCACGTTCACAACCGAGCTCGTTCCGTTGCGTCAACTGCCGTCTGGACGTGCCGTCCGACGCCCCGGGCACCCAGCACCGCAATCACTGTCCCGCCTGCCTCTGGTCGCGCCACGTGGACGACCGGCCGGGCGACCGCGCCATGCTCGAAGACTGCGGCTCCGGCATGGAGCCGATCGCGATCACCGTTCGTGGCAAGGGAGAGTGGGTGCTCATCCACCGCTGCACCGGCTGCGGCGTCCTTCACGCCAACCGCTCGGCCGCCGATGACTCGCCGCTTCTGCTCGTCCGCATCGCCGTGAAGCCGCTGGCACTGCCGCCGTTCCCACTCGACCGGTTGGCCCTTGTGTAAGGCCGCACGGCTCGCATGATGTCGGAGAATCACACGACAAGGAGCTTTTCAGCATGGCTATCAGACGATGGTTGGGCCCTCCACCCTGCCGCTTGCGTTGCCGCCTGACCTCGCGCCTCGTGCCGGCGACTGAGGAGCGGCTGTGACCCGCTCCGTCGAGCTGCTCTGGTTCAGCGACTGCCCTCACCACGAGGCAGCTCGGCGACTCTTGGGCGATGTGCTGGCCGACGTGGCGCCGGCGACCGCGATCCGCGACCTCGACGCCACCGATCCGAGCGTCGCGGCCGCTCTGCGGTTTCCTGGCTCTCCTACCATCCGGGTGGACGGGCGGGATGTCGAGCCGGGTTACGTGGATCCCGGCGTCTACGCGCCGCGCTGCCGGCTCTACCGCACGAGGGAGGGCCTGCGCGGCCTGCCGGAGCGCCGCTGGATCGAGGACGCACTGCGCTCGTGACGTTGCCTGCCGGTTTGTACAGCTGCCTTGCAATGACCCTCTGATGGCTACGGTGCGGGCCAGGAGGCACCGCCGTCCGGAGACCGAAAGAAGCGCGTGGCATCGTCGACCAGCACGACATCCATTGGATCGTCGGGCGCGATCGCCAACGCCAGGGCCACCCCAGTGAAGGCGGTCACGGCCCAGGTCTGGCCCTGGTCGCTCGAGTGCCGCAGGCCAGCGCCAGTCGCTGCGTATAGCACGCTTCCGTCCGCGGCCGCCGCGATCCCGCCCGCCAACGGCGCGCCGGGATAGGCGAGCGGCTCCCAAGTCGCGCCGGCGTCGATGCTGCGCACCAGGCCCTCGGGACCGGCCGCCACCAGGGCGGTGCGGTCGCTGGTGCGATATGCGGCCAGGAAGCCCCAGTTGCCCGGCTGGCGTAGCTCCCAGTGGCGGCCCGCATCGGTGGTCTCGAAGAGTCCGAAGCCGACGGCGAAGGTCCAGGCGTGATCGGCGTCGGCCGGGTCGACCGCGAAGGCGTGAAGGTCGAGGCCCGGCAGGTCGTGCGGGACGGGCTGCCAGCTCGCTCCGCCGTCGATGCTCTCCAGGTACACGTCATGGCCGGCGACCTGGATCCGGCCGCCAGTGGCGGTCTTGACGTTCATTGCATCGGTTCCCGAGAGCGGGGCCGGCTGCCAGGATCGCCCGCCATCGCCCGATTCGAGCAGGCCGCCGTGATGCCCGAAGTACAGGTGCTCTCGATCATCGGGCGCGAATGCCATGGCGTGGACGTCGGCCGTATCGAGGGTCGCCCACGCAATGGGACCGCCCCCGCTCTCGCGACCGAGGCCGAATGCGGCGGCAGCGATCAGGCCGAGGATCGCAACGCCGGCGCCGGCAAGCGGCAGTAGTCGGCGATTGATCCGGCGCCCGGCTGCCGGGGTTCGGCGGCGCGCATTCACGAGGCGGCGTCACCTACCTCGAAGGACTGCCGGTGAAGGCCGGGCGAAGAGTAGGCTTGGTGCACCGCGAGCCGGGCAGTAGATCCCGCCGCGAAGGACCCGCGCTCACACGCCCCGTCACACGCTGACCAGCCATCCTGGGGCCGTCGAACGACACTAGCAGGCGAAGGAGGACGAGCATGGCAGTCGCATCCGACTCCGCGCGAATCGCGGCATCCGTGCGCACCGCGCGCGAGTACCTGAACCACCATCCCGACGAGGCCCGAAGCACCGATCCGTCCGCGCGTGCAACTGTCGAGTCCGGCCTGCGGACTGTCGTCGAGGGGCCGAACTCGTGGCGGATCGAGACGGACATGGCCACAGGCGTGGGCGGGGGCGGATCGGCAACCTCACCGGGCTGGCTGCTCCGAGCAGCCCTTGCCAGCTGCGACGCGGTGCTCATCGCCATGCAATGCGCGGAGGAAGGCGTCACATTCACTCGGCTGGAGGCCGAGGTCATCAGCGAGTCAGACGACCGTGGGCTGCTTGGGCTGGATGCTGTGCCGGCCGGCCCGTTGCGCATGGAGACCACGATTCGCATCGAGGCAAGCGACACGCCGCCCGTCCAGTTCGATGCGATCGTCGAGCGGGCGCTCCGCCGCTCGCCGGTCGCCGACGCCATTCGCCGGGCCGTTCCGGTCACGGTCAACATAGCCTTGCTGCCGGCTGCCCGGTAGCGGGCGCGTCTCCGTTCGACGCTGGGCGCGGCGGATCAATCGACGTCAGGTTCATCAGGGTGTAGGCCGCCCGCCGCGCAGCGCCGCCTGAACTCGCCCCACGTGCGGCCGGGCGCCGAGGGCTTCGTAGATCGCGAGCGCCTTCGCGCGCAGGTCGGTCACTTCCGGGGGATCCACCAGCTCGGCCAGGGCCTCCAACGTCCGGGCAACCTCGAACGGGTACCTCAACCGCTCGAATTCGGCCACCGCGGCCCTGAGGGACTCGGTAGCGGACGCGGGATCGCCGGCGGCCAGCAGCGCCGAACCTTCCGCCCGCTGGATGATCGGCTTCAGCAGCGGCGTTGCGTCCACGAGCGGCCTGGCGCGCTCGATGAGCTCGCGCAACTCGTCCCAGCGACCCAGCGCGACCAGCACCTCGATGCGTGTCGGGGCGATGTGACGCAACTCGGCGGGGCCTGCAGTGTCGAGCGCGTCGCCCGTCAAGGCGAGAGCTTCGTCCATTCGATGGGTTGTCAGGGCGTATTGCGCCATGTCGGCCACGACGGTCGCCATCGTCCGCCGGCTGCTTCTAACCTTCGCCATCGTGCCGCCCTCGCCCACCAGTGCGGCCGCGGCCCGCGCGTGCTCCACGTCACCGGTCTCAGCATAGAAGCGCGCCGCGAACGGGGGGCCAGCCTGGACTTCGGGGCAGGACATGTCCTTCTCCTTCACGAACGCCGCGAGATGAGCATCGATCAGGGCGGGAACTTCCGACCAGCGGCCTGCCCAGAAGAGGGCCCGCATCAGTGGAGCCGTGGTGTGCATGAGCTCATGATCGCTGGTCCCGAGCGCGAGCCGATAACCGCGCTCCGCCAGGTCGACGGCCCGATCCGGCTCGCCGGCGACGAAGAGGAGGTCATCACTCAACGAGGCAAACGTGTCGGCCTGCACGTCGCGGGATGGCTGCTGATCGACCAGGTCGAGGAGCCGGAGGTTGACGTCAAGGGACTCTGCGAACGAGCCGCGCCTCCAGAGCAGCGAAGAGAGGACGGTCACCGCGCGCGACAGCAGCATCGGCTCGCCGAGGCGCTCGGCCATCTCGAGGGCCTCCTGCGCCCAGGCGATGCGCACTTCGAGCGGAACCGGATCTCCCTCCCGCTCGGACGAATACCAGAAGAGGTGCGCCTGGGCGCGCAGGATGAGCAGACTCGTGCGTGTCTCCTCGGTGTCTGCCTCCTCCAGGCCACGGGTGACGATCTCCTCGACCATGGCCGGGTCCGGCTTCACCCGGAATGCACCCCATCTCGCGCAGGTCCGTCCGATCTTGGTCGCCACGCGCACGCGGCGTTCCCTTCCCGCTGGACCCGCCGCCAGCGCCAGCGACTCGCGCAGCGCCGCCAGGGCTTCGTCACAGTGGTAGACGCCGTAGTGGTCGTCCCCAAGCTCCTCGAGGGCACTCGCTCGCTCCTCGTCGGTCACGGCCAGGGCAAGCGCGGCCTCGTGCAGCTCCAACGCCTTGTTGATGCCGTATCGGCGGCGAGCGCCCGCCCCGGCGGTGATCAGCGCCCCGAGAGCCTTTGCGCGCACGCCCTCGCGCCCGGCGTCGTCGTCCTCCCATGCAAGGTCGCTGTCTTGGCCGGCCACGGCGGTGTGGTAGTGGTGAGCCACGAGCTCGGCGAACTCCTCGATCCGATCACCCGCAAGGTTCTCGATCCAGGCCCCGGCATCGGCGTGGGCTCGCGCCCGACGCGCCTTCGGCAGGCTGGCGTAGGCGACGTCGCGGACGAGCGCGTGCTTGAAGATGTACTCGGGCTCGCCTGCGATAGTCGAGGTCGGACGGGCGAGCACGAGGCCCCGCTGCTCGAGCGCGAGCAGGGCCGGAGCGACAGCACCGTTCCCGGCCGACCGCTCGACCGGCGCCTGCCAGAAGATGCGACCGATGACCGATGCCTCCTGGAGCACCCGCTTCTCCCGGAGGGGCAGCGCGTCGATGCGCGCCGCCAGCAGCGCGTGAACGCTGTCAGGCAGCGCGACAGTGAGGGCCGCACCCGTGGTGTGCCACCCGCCCGAGTCGTGGATCAGCGCATTCTCGTCGATCAGGCGGCGCACCATCTCCTCGACGAAGAACGGGTTCCCCTCCGCCTTCGCGAGGATCTCGTCGCGCAGCTCGTGGGGGAGCTCGGCATCGTCGAGCAGGCCGCCGATCAGCTCCCCCGACTGCTGCTCCGTGAGCGGGCGGAGCGAGACGATCGATGCGTGGTCGCTTCCTGCTCCGAATCGCGGATGGGCTTCGGCGAACTCCTGCCGAGCGGTGATGAGGATGAGCAGCGGCCCTGACGACCGGGTCAGGAGCCGATCGAGCATCTCGACAAGCTGGTCGCCGGCCCAGTGCACGTCCTCGATGACGATCACTGTCGCTGCCCTCGCCGCCAGCGCCGTCACGAAGCGCGGCCACGCACGGCCGAGCTCGGCGGCCACGGCCTCGGGCTCGAGGCCCTCGAGCGGGTTATCAGGCAGGGAGAGCGCCGCGGTCATGGCAAGTGCATGGATGGTTCGCCGCGCCTCGTCATCGGTGAGGTTCAGGCCTCCGAGGATCTCAATGGCCGAGTCGTGGAGCTTGCGCCGTGCGTCATCCGCAGGATCGTCGAGCGAGATCCCCGCGAACGAGCGCAGCACCTCGCCCAGGGCCCAATAGGTGATGCCGTGCCCGGCCGGCAGGCACCGACCCCGCAGGATGCGGATCTCGCCACGGCTCTCCGTTGCATGCCGCACGAACTCCTGCATGAGCCTGCTCTTGCCGATACCGGCGGGACCGTTGAGCAGGACCATCCGCGGTCGCGCGGTCTCGATCGCCTCATCGAGCAGTTCGGTGATGGTGCGCAGCTCGCGATCCCTGCCGACCAGCTGCGCTCGGATGCCCGGCAGCCCGCGCGAGGGCTCAGCGACGACGCCGAGCAACCGACGCGCTGGGACGGCGCCAGCCTTTCCCTTGAGCGAGAGCTCCACCGCCGGGTCGAACTCAAACGCGTTTCGCGCGGCCAGGTAGGTGCGCTCGCCGACCAGCACTGTGCCCGGCTCGGCGGCCTGCTCCAGGCGCGCGGCCACATTCACGGCGTCGCCGGCCAGGACGAGCTGCTCGTTGGGGTCGACCGGCGCGATGACCTCTCCGGTGTTGACACCGATGCGGATCTGCATCGCCGTCCCGTGGCGCTCCCTGAAGGTGAGGTTCAGTGTTTCGAGCCGCTCCAGCATCTCGAGAGCGGCCCGGAGCGCGCGCTCGGCGTCGTCCTCGCGTGCGGTGGGCACGCCGAAGGCGGCCATGATGGCGTCACCGATGAACTTCTCGAGGCGGCCGCCCCACGACTCGATCACCTCGGACATCGACGAAAAGTACGTGCGCAGCAGGCTCCGCATCCGCTCCGGGTCGAGCTGCTCGCCCATCGAGGTCGAGCCGGTGATGTCGGCGAAAAGGATGGTGACGACCTTGCGCTCCTCGGCGAACGGTTGCGGGCCACCGAGCGGGCCGCCGCAGCTGGCGCAGAACCGCGCCGATGGGTCGTTCGCGGCACCGCACCGAGGGCAGCGCGCGGCGACCGGGCTCCCACAGTCTGGGCAGAACCGGGCAGTCTCGGAGAGCGAGGCCCCGCAGGCGCGACAAGCCGCCATCGTCGGATTATAGGAAGCCCCCCTACCAAACCTGACCGCCGCGTCAGGCCCACAGTTCAAGCGTGCTATCGGCGAGCGCGGGGCGTATCCTGTCCATCGTGATGCGCGCGCTCATCCTCGTCACGCTGGGAATGATCGCAAGCTCGTGCGGGTCTGCCGGCTCTTCGGACGACATCCCCGCGGGCTCTCAGAGCTCAGTGGCACCCACCGGAACCCCTGAGCCTCAGACGCTCGAGTTGAGTGTGACGGACGCTATGTTCAGCACTGACGTTCTAGAGGCAGATGCCGGCCGCCCGATCATCGTGGCCTTCTCGAACGAAGACAGCATTGTGCACAACTTTCAACTCTGGCGGGATGACTCGCGGGAGGAGAAGTTGTTCTTCGGCGAACTCCTCGACGGGCCGGGCACGATCGAGTATGAGATCGGAGCGCTCGAGCCTGGTACCTACCGCTTCGAATGCCATCCTCACGTCGCAACCATGTTTGGCCACCTCATAGTGGCTGAGCCGGAGCCGTAGGCCGCGCGGACTCGGTCGTCGGGCCCCCGTACGAGCTATCGGGGTTCCTCCGGCCTGCATGATCAGCTCGCTGAGATCGATGAACACCACGGGCTCGTCGCCTCCCACCCAGGCATCGTGACCTGGTTCGAGGACGCCGATATCGCCGGCGCGGACCGGCGTCTTGATCTCATCGGGTGTTGGTGAAGCTCTTGTTCCCGGAGCGGAGCCGCGCGCACCGGCTAGATCCGGCATGAGTACCGGCCGGCGCGAGCGCCCGTTCGACCCCGCACCGGGCCAGGGCGGTGCGTTCTGACATTCGCGCTAGGCGACGCCAGGGGCGCGCGAACTGTCGCGCCTTCCAACTAGCTGTTGGTGCTGCCGCTACCCCGCCGCGTGCTGGGTGTCGTCATAGGCACCGTTCTGCACGAACTCACGAGCCGCCGACTCTGGGAACGGCATGTCTCGATGGACTTCCTGCGCGTGACGCATCGCTGCCTGAACAAGCTGCTCGTATCATCAGCGTGGAGGTGCGCGCAGTTCGGTGCCACACACTCGATTCCCCTCATGGTCCCGTCGCTCCTTTCTGCGACTGCTGACGCCTCTGCGCAATCAGGCTACTCCCGCCGATCAAACAGCCCCATTACCGGTCAGGCTTCTCGCCTTGCAGTACCAGAATTCAAGCGATGTCAGCGGGCGGTAGTGCATCAGTTTCAGCGGTAGCTGACGTAGAGTCGGGCGAGGCCATAGGCACCAGCCACAACCAAGCCGAAGATAGTCGCAAGCGGTAGTGGACGTGGGAACGCCAAGGCAAGACCAAGCGAGCCGAACATAAGAATTGCAAGGCCCAGGTAGAGGACCAAGAACATTGCGTCCTGCGGGCGAAGGCCGAACGGGGGGCGTCTGCTCATCGTGACAGCGTAGCCGTCTGAGCGGCACCCACCAGACGCCTCCCGCGAAGGTCGCGGTCGACGCCGTTGCCGACTGCAATGCGAGCCGCGTCTTGCCCGTCCCGCCCGGCCCGGTCAGTGTCAGCAACCGGACGGCAGCGCGGTTGAGCAGGGCGATCACTTCGGCGACCTCCTGCCCCAGTCCAAGGAAAGGCGTGGCCAGGATCGGCAGGTTCGTCTGGTGCAGGCTCTTCAGCGACGGGAAGTCGGCGTGGCCGAGTTGGTAGATCCGCTCGGGCGCCGACAGATCCTTGAGCCGGTGCTCGCCGAGGTCCCGCAGACCGTCGGTGGCAACGAGGGCCGCGGTGGCGGCCGATACGAGCACCTGTCCGCCGTGACCGGCGGCGGCGATCCGGGCCGCGCGGTGCACGTCGGTGCCGATGTAGCCCTCCTCGCCGATGTGCGGCGTGCCGGTATGGATGCCCATCCGAACCCGGATCGGGCCGGAAGCGAGGCCTTCGAGCACATCGGCGGCGGTCCACAGCGCTCGGATGCCGTCCGGAAGGCGACGAAGAATGCGTCGCCCTGCGTGTCGACCTCCACGCCGCCGTGGGCGCCGAACGCCTGGCGCAGGATGCGTCGATGCTCTGCCAGCGCCTCCGCGTACACGTCGGGTCCGAGCGCGTGCAGAAGCTTCGTCGAGCCCTCGACGTCAGTGAAGAGGAAGGTGACGGTTCCCGACGGCAGGTCGCGCGGCACGGCAGTCATGTTGGGCCCGGAGGGCTCGACCTGGTTTCCACTGAAGTCGATTGAGCGACGAACGGCGCCCATCGTGTGCCGCCGGTCACGGCTCCAACCGATCAATCGCTCCGTCCGTCTCCGGCTGTCGTTTGCGAGTCCTCTGGCGGGTGGCGCCTGCCACCGGCAGGCCGGCGGCAGCCCAGGCCTGGAACCCACCATTGACGTCAGTCGCCTTGTCGAAGCCAAGCTCGTGCAGTGTCGCCGCAGCCAGGCTCGACGAGTAGCCGTGGTCGCATATCAGAATGACCTGTCGGTCGCGCGCCTGCGACAGCTCCGGCTCGTCGTGCCCTGACGACGAATCGAGCCGCCAGAACAGGACGCTGAGGGGGACGTGCAACGAGCCGGGAACGGTGCCATCTCGCCGGCGCAGATCGGCGCACCTGGTGTCGATCAGGACGGCACCTTGCTGGACGGCCTCATGGGCATCCGCTGGCTCGAGGCGGTCCAGCCGCGCTCGGGCGTCCGCGAGGAGATCGTTGATCGTCGATGTGCCACCAACGCGATTCTGCGACCCTCAGTCAATGCCCCGGTGGGTGCGTCTCATACATTCTTGCCAGGACGACGACACCCGACAGGGCAGTGACACCGGCGACGGTCCAGATCGCGGCGTCGAAGCCGGCGAGATCCGCCACCACGCCGCTGACCAGCGCTCCTGCCGCGAAGCCGAGGTCTCGCCAGAACCGGTACGTGCCGACGGCCGAGGCGCGCCAGGTCGGATGCGCGACGTCGCCGATGACGGCCAGCAGGGTGGGGTACACCATGGCTGTGCCGATCCCGAGCAGCACCGCGGCCCCGGCCCAGATGACGAACTCGCCTCCGACCGCGAAGACGGTGATCGCGGCGGCCTGCAGGAACATCCCGCCCGCGATCAATCCCTTACGGCCCAGGCGGTCTGAGAGCGCGCCGGTGAGCGGCTGACCGACGCCCCAGACCGCCGGGTAGAGGGCGGCGAGGATCCCGATCTGTGCCACGGACAGCCCGGCAGCAGCGAAGTACAGCGGCAGGAGGCCCCACGCCATCCCGTCGTTCAGATTGTTGACCAGGCCGGCCTGGCTCGCTGCAGAGAGAGCACGCTCGCGCAGCGTGGTCGACAGCATGACCTGGCTCAGCGGTCGGCGAGCCGTGGCGGGGATGGCGGCGCCTTCGTGCTGCGCGTATTGGCGCGTTTCTCGGACGAAGACCACGGAGGCTCCAAGGCCCAGAGCAGCGAATGCCAGGCCCAGCAGGAACGGGGCGGGACGCAGGCCGAACTGCTCGGCCAGCAGGCCGGTGGCGAAAGCGGTCAGGGCCACGGCGCCGTAGCCGGCCGCCTCGTTGAGGCCCATGGCCAGGCCGCGGCGAGCCGGACCGACGAGATCGATTTTCATGATCACCGTCGTCGACCAGGTCAGCCCCTGGTTGATGCCGAGGAGCACATTGGCGATGACGACCCACTCCCAGGCCGGCGCCCAGATGAGGAGCACGGGGACGGGCAGGCCGATGATCCAGCCGGCCACCAGCACGGGCCTGCGGCCGAAGCGGTCCGAGAGCGCGCCCGCCACGAGGTTGGTGGCCGCTTTCACGAGCCCGAAGACGACGATGAAGGTCAGTGCCGCGCTGGCCGCCCGCAACCCGAATGTCTCCTGGGCCAGCAGCGGCAGCACTGTGCGCTCCTGGCCGACCATCCCGCCGACCAGCGCGTTGACCGCCACCAGGAGGGCGAACTGCCCCAGGTTGGCGCGCAGCCCGAGCCGAAGTGGCCTCGCGGCGGTCACGTACCGCCGACGAGTTGCTCGCCTCGTTCGCGAGCCATCTCCGCCGGCCCGCCGAGGAAGACGGTGGGTCGAGAGCCGTTGCGCTCAAGGAGGCTGGCGCCAGTCATGGCCCGCTCACCATGGCCGCACATCACGAGCGGATTGGCCGACGTCAGGGTGGCCGCCTGTTCGGCGAGACTGCCGAGCTCGATGTGGGTGGCGGCGGGCAGGTGGCCGGCGACGTACTCGCTCGTCTGGCGCACGTCGAGGATGCGAGACTCCGGCTCGGGCGCATCCGTGCGGAGCTCCGTCCGCTGTTCGGGTAGGCCGGCTGCGCGCCAGGCCTCCATTCCACCGGCTAACTCCCCAGCGATGTGTTCGTAGCCGATCTTGAGACACTGGCGCACCAGGTCCGTGCGGTCCTGATCGACGTCGGCAACGAAGGCAAGGGGCCGATCCGTATCGACCAGCCAGCCGAGCCAGGCGGCGAACGCCGGTCGGAGCGCGATCGACAGGGCACCCGGAATGTGGCCTGCCGCAAAATGGGAGATCGGCCGGACGTCGATGAGCTCAGTGCCAGCGTGGACAGCGGCCTGCAGTTGTGCCGGCGTCAGCTGGACGAGGCTGGGCAGATCGGTTCCGTAGACGGCCGGCCCGCGGCGATTCACCTCGCGCATGCGCAAGAAGTAGTCCGGGTAGCTCCCCAGGCCGGCGGTCAGCAGGCGCAGGAAGGCGTCCTCATCCGGCGCATTCAGCAGTCGGTTTGATGCGCGCTCACGCCCGATGGTGGTGGTTCGCTCGCCGGTGCCCGCTGCGGAGCAGAACGACCCGGCCCCATGGGTTGGATACACGGCAACCTCGTCGGGGAGCGACAGGATGCGATCGCGCAGTGCGCGGAAGAGCGCCCGCGCCAGCGGCTCGGTCTGCTCGGGGCTGATCAGGTCGGTGCGCGCCACCGACCCGACGATCAGCGCCCCGCCGCTGAACAGGGCGGCGGGGTTCCGCCCGTCGAGGAAGAGATACGACAGATGCTCCGGCGTGTGGCCTGGCGTGCCGATGCCCCGCAGGACCAACCCGCCGAGGTCGTGCTCCTCCTCGTCATCGAGAGGCCGGTGCGGGAATTCAGCGAGTCCGCCCCGCGGCGCCAGGATGGTGGCGCCCAGCCGCGCCAGCTCCAGGCTGCCCGAGACGAAGTCGGCGTGCAGGTGCGTCTCCAGGCTGTACGTAATGGTCAGCCTCTGCTGCTCCGCGAAGCGCAGGTACGGCACGACGTCGCGCACGGGATCGACGACCAGCGCGCGGCCGTCGCCGAGGTCCACGACGTACGACGAGTTGCCCAAGCCCTCGTCCACGAAGGGCGTGATCTCGACCACGTCGGCCTCCCAGCATTGCGGTGCCCGACAGGAAAGATACCTGCGAATGCCCAGTGGCTAGTCGGCAAGCCGAACCACGATATGCGTCGACGGCGGGCCGAGGTGGAAATAGGCGTAGTCGGGGTTGCCCGTCCAATGCACCGTGACGGGGGACGGGACGGGCACCTCGATGGTGCCGCCGTCGCCCTCGAGCTGGGGCATGAAGACGACGCTCGACTCATCGGTCCGAACTGCGATCCACTTGGAGTCGGGCGACGTGGAGAGGAGGTCTGACGCTTCCGCTCCAGGTGGCAGATCGAGTGGCTCCTCACTCCCGGTTGCGAGGCCGATGATCAACGCGTCGTCCGCGCCGGCGAGCGCCAGCCGGTTGCCAGCGGTTTGCAACAATCTGACATGGGGGAGCCAGACGCTCGGTGACTCTCCCTGCCTCGCTCGCCAGAGATCGAATCCCTGGCTCCCCCCATCAACGGTGAACAGAACGTCGCCGTTCTCGGTGACCCAGACCTGTGAGAGCGTCCCGGGCATGTTTGCGGCGACCGCCGTCGCGGCCGAGGTGGCGGTGTCGATGAGCTCGATGCTGAATGCGCAGCCGGACGTCGAGCACCCTCTGCTGAAAATGGCGGCCCAGCGCGCATCCGGACTGGCCGTGACATTCGTTGCCGAGATCGTGTTGGCTGCGGACGCGAGCTGTTCCCGGTCGCCTGGGGTCCAGGAGTCGAGACGAAGCGTGGCCGTCTGGATGCCGCTTTGCAGCCAGACGGCATCGCCGCCGGGGCCTCACTCCGCGATGATGCGGCCCTCGAGCCCCGCCGTGTCGAGCGTGTGTCGGGTGCCTGCGGCGTCCAGCGTGGCGAACGCATCTCGGCTGACTTCGAGCAGCGGCGTGTGCTCCGCCATCTCTTTCGCGATCTGGCGACCGGCATACTACGAGAATGCGAGGAGCGAGCCGAGGAAACCGGCAGCGCCGAGCGCCACCGCGGGCGGGGCATCCAGTCCGAGCTGCATGGCCAGCAGCGAGACGATGGCCCCGAACAGGATCGAGTTGACGATGCTGACGAGCAGCGGCGTCGAAGCGAGGATCTGCACCAGCATCGGCGTGTCCCGCTGAACCATGGTCAGCGCAACCCCGCGCAGGTCGTCGGTGGTCCCCATCACGAAGAACCGATCGAGGTCCGGCGCCAGCTCGAGATAGCCCGCCCGGATCCTGTTCATGCCGATGACGCACTGGGCGTCGTGAACGTTCGACATTCCCATGCGCAGGTTCGTGCCGACGCCGATGAGAAAGACGACCGGCAGGATGACAAGGCCGAAGAGCCGGAAGCCCTCGCCGAACTCCGATGCCTGCGCCACGAGCGCCAGCGCCACGATCGCGCCCGACAGCGTGGAGAGGAACATGCCGGCGCGGCTGAACGACTCGTTCCACGCCAGCGAGCGCGAGGCCAGCAGGCTCCAGTGCTTGGTCGACATGATCTGGAGCCGCAGGGCCGGCGTCACACCGCCCTCCGGTACGACCTCTGCGCCCGAAGGGGCAGGCGTCGGTGCGGGCTCCGCACCGGGCCCGAATGGACGTTCGAACGACATTCGCGGGTGACCTCCGAATCACGCCTGTGACCAACGCGCCACAGAGTAGAGCCGCTCAGTGCACGGTGGAGCCCGTACCTCCCGGAACCGCCGACGGACGCGGCGCCGGCGCGGGCTCGGCGGAGCCGTTGAAGGTCAGCGCGCCATCCGCCGTGACGTCGATCCGCACGGTGTCTCCGGCCTTGAACTCGCCGGCCAGTATGCGGCGGGCCAGGGGATTTTCGAGGTGGCGCTGGATGGCCCGGCGCAGCGGGCGAGCGCCGTAGACCGGGTCGTAGCCCTCCCGCGCGAGGAGCGTGAGCGCCGCATCGGTCAATTCCAGGGTGATGCCCGACTCGACCAGCCGGCGGGAGACGCTGGCTGCAAGCAGCCGGACGATCTCGCGCAGCTGCGAGTCGTCCAGCGGCCGGAAGACGATGATCTCGTCGACGCGGTTGAGGAACTCGGGGCGGAAGTGATCGCGAAGCGCCAGGCGAACGCGCTCCGCGGCGCCCTCGAATGCATCGGGGCCGGCCTCGGCCGCTTCGATGAGCGTGGTCGAGCCGATATTGCTGGTCATGATGATGACCGTGTTCTTGAAGTCGACGGTGCGGCCCTGTGAGTCGGTCAGGCGGCCGTCGTCGAGCAGCTGGAGCAGGACGTTGAAGACCTCGGGGTGCGCTTTCTCGATCTCGTCGAACAGGACGACCTGGTAGGGCCGGCGACGGACGGCCTCGGTCAGCTGGCCGCCCTCCTCGTAGCCGACGTAGCCGGGCGGCGCGCCGACCAGGCGGGAGGTCGAGAACTTCTCCATGTACTCGCTCATGTCGATCCGCACCAGCGCCTGCTCGTCGTCGAACAGGAACTCGGCCAGCGCGCGAGCGAGCTCGGTCTTCCCGACGCCCGTCGGTCCGAGGAAGATGAATGAGCCGATCGGCCGCTTCGGATCCTTGAGACCCGCCCGCGCCCGACGGATGGCATCCGATACGGCGGTGACCGCCTCGTCCTGGCCGACGAGCCGCGCGTGCAGCCGCTCCTCCATGTGGAGCAGCTTCTCCGTCTCGCCCTCCATCAGGCGCGACACCGGGATGCCGGTCCAGCGCGCCACGACATCCGCGATGTCGTCGGCGTCGACCTCCTCCTTGAGCAGAATGGTGCCGGTCGACTTCAGCTCGCGCAGCTGTTCCTCCAGCTCGGCGAGGCGCTTCTCCAGCTCGCGCGCCTTCCCGTACTGGAGCTCCGACGCGCGCTGGTAGTCCTGTGCCCGTGTCGCCTCCTCGATCTCGGGGCCGAGCCGCTCCTGCTCCTCGCGGGTGGCGCGAATCGCGTGGACGATCTCCTTCTCGCGCTCCCACTGGGACTTCATGACGTCGCCCCGCTCGCGCAGGTCGGCGAGCTCGCGCTCCAGGGTCTCGAGCCGCGCCTTCGAGGCGTCGTCCTTCTCCTTGCGCAGCGCCTCGCGCTCGATCTCCAGCTGCATCCGCCGCCGCTCGATCTCGTCGAGCTCGGCCGGCATCGAGTCCATCTCCATGCGGAGCCGGCTGGCCGCCTCGTCCACGAGGTCGATCGCCTTGTCGGGCAGGAAGCGCTCGGTGATGTACCGGTTGCTGAGCACCGCGGCCGCCACCAGCGCGGAATCGGTGATGCGGACGCCGTGGTGCACCTCGTACCGCTCGCGCAAGCCGCGGAGGATCGAGATCGTGTCCTCGACGCTGGGCTGGTCGACCACGATCGGCTGGAATCGGCGCTCGAGGGCGGCGTCCTTCTCGATGTGCTTGCGGTACTCGTTCAGCGTCGTCGCGCCGATGCAGTGCAGCTCGCCGCGCGCCAGCATCGGCTTCAGGAGGTTGGAGGCGTCCATGGCGCCCTCGGCGGCGCCGGCGCCGACCACGGTGTGCAGCTCGTCGATGAACAGGATGATGCTGCCGTCCGAGTCGGTGACCTCCTTCAGCACCGCCTTGAGGCGCTCCTCGAACTCGCCGCGATACTTGGCCCCGGCTACGACGGCGCCGAGGTCGAGGGCGACCACGCGCCGGTCGCGCAGGCCGTCCGGCACGTCGCCGCGCACGATGCGCTGCGCCAGTCCTTCCGCGATGGCCGTCTTCCCGACACCAGGCTCGCCGATCAGCACCGGGTTGTTCTTCGTCCTGCGGCTGAGGACCTGGATGACGCGGCGGATCTCCTCGTCGCGGCCGATCACTGGGTCGAGAATTCCCTTGCGAGCGGCGTCGGTCAGGTCGCGGCCGTATTTCTCGAGTGCCTCGTAGGTGGCTTCGGGGTTCTCGCTCGTCACGCGCTGGTTGCCTCGTATCTGCGTGAGCGCATCCAGGACCGATGCCGGCGTCACGCCAGCCTGCTGCATGATGCGCGCCCCCGTCGAGTCCCCTGCTTCGAGCGCCGCCAGCAGCAGGTGCTCGGTCGAGACGTACTCGTCGCGCATCCGCTCCGAGACGGCGTGCGCATCGGTCAGGACGCGCCGCGCCTCGTTCGAGAGCTGGAGCTGTTGGGTGGCGCCGGACACCTTCGGCAGCTTGGCCAGCTCGGCTCGAAGTGCCTCAGCCACCGATGCCGGCGCCACGCCGACGCGGTTGAGGACGGCCGGGACGACCCCGTCGGGCTGCTCGGCCAGGACGAGCAGCAGGTGGGCGACCTCGAGCTGTGGGTGCCCTTCGCCCTCAGCGAGCTGCTGCGCGCTGACGATGGCCTCCGTCGCCCGCTGCGTGAATCTGTCGGTGCGCATCGGTCTACGTCAGCTTCTGCCGGGGATCCGGCTGCGGGACGGCGGCGAGGAGGGGTTCGAGCTTCGCGCGCGCATCCTCGTCCAGCTTCGGCAGCACGACCAGGGCCGTCACGACCAGGTCCCCCTTCTGTGCCGAGCCACGCTTCGGCAGGCCGCGGCCCGTCAGCCGGATTTCCTGGCCGTTCTGCGTGTTGGGGCGGATGCGCAGCTTTACGCTGCCGGCGGGCGTCGGCACGGGAACCTCCGCGCCGAGAAGGGCTTCAGCCAGGGTTAGGGGCAGCTCGACGTGCAGGTCGGCGCCGTGCCGCTCGAAGCGAGGATCCGGCTTGACCCGGACGTTGATGACGAGGTCGCCTCCGTCCACCGCTCCGCTGAGCTTCACCTTGGAGCCGTCGCCCACGCCGGGCGGGATCTTCACGTGCAGCCGGCGACCGTTGACGCCGACCATCCGCTCCGCGCCGGTCGCGACCTCCGCCAGCGTGACCTCCGCGGTGGCCTGCGCCGACGGAATTGCCCGAGCCCGGGTCCGGCTGCCGCCACCGGCGAGGTCGGAGAGGTCGACGTACTCGAACCCGCCCGAGCCCCGAGTCCCGCCGAATGGGCTCGCACCCGCCGACTCGCCGCCACCGAAGAACTGGCGGAAGAAATCGCTGAAGCCACCCATCTCATCGGCCGATGCGGTGCGGTACTGCCACCGCGTGCCGCCGGGCGCGCCGCCGAAGCCGGCCCAGTCGGTCGCGCCACCGGAGCCGAACCCCGCCTGCTGGTAGGCCTGCCAGTTGGCGCCGAGCTCGTCGTACTGCTTGCGCTTCTCGGGATCGGTGAGGACCGCCTGGGCCTCGTTCGCCTCCTTGAAGCGCTTCTCCGCGTCAGGGTCCTTGTTCGTGTCGGGATGGAGCTCGCGGGCGAGCTTTCGATATGCCTTCTTGATCTCGGCCTGCGAGGCGGTCTTGGGCACGCCGAGGATGGCGTAGTAGTCCTTGTACTCCATCGGTCAGCGCCGCGCGCCGGCGCGGCTTCGATCGTCAGCTCGCTCGTTCGACGAGCGAATCAGTCGAACCACGCCCCGCCGGGCGGCGTGCCTGCTGGTCCCTTCGCCCGTTCGCTCCCTGAGCGTTCGAACGGAGGAATGGCGCAGGGCACGCGCGGCTCCGGTGGGCAATGCGCTAGGCCGGCTGGCCCGTCGGCGGCTGCTCGGCCGCGCGCTTGTCGCCGGCCGCGGCGATCGGTGCCTCCTCCGCCGGCTTGCGCGGCCGTCGTGGTCGTCGCGTGACGCGCTGCTGGCGCTCCTCGCGCTCGGCCTTGATCCTGGCCGCCGGCCGTGGCGCGTCGATGAGCGCCTCGGCCAGTACCTGGTCCATGTTCTCGACC
>JACCWY010000199.1 GCA_013697395.1 Chloroflexota bacterium
CCTCGACGACGACCGAGTCGGCCTCCTCGAGGAGGACCGACACGACGTCGGCAATCTGTGCCGGCAGCGTTGCGAGCCTCGTCCGGCGCCGCGCAACCTGCGGGCCCGACAGGCCGCCCAGCTCCGCGTTCAGCGCGGCGGCTGCGGCGTCGAGCGCCTCCTGGTCGAGCGGCACATCCGGCAGCGCGCGTTCCAGCGCCACGCGGTCCAGGCGCCGCTGGACGACATTGCCGTCGCCCAGCACGAGGACCAGCAGCCGGGTGCCGTCCGCCAGCGCCACGAGCTGCAAGTGCCCGAACCGGGCCCGGCGTGCGCGTGCCGGTGTGACGACGGCCGCAGATCGGGTGCTGCCGGCCAGGATGCTCGCCGCGAGGCGGAGCCAGTCGTTGCTGGTGAGCTCCACCTGGCTGAACTGGTGGCGGATCATGAGCCGGTCGGCCTGGTCCAGCTCCGCCTCGCGCATGAGCGACTCGACGTACAGCCGGTAGCCGAGGTCCGATGGCACTCGCCCCGCACTCGTGTGCGGGTGGGTGAGCAGGCCGAGGGTCTCGAGGTCCGCCATCGCGCCCCGTACGGTTGCCGGCGAGACGCCCAGTGCGTAGCGGCCCAGCAGCGCCTTCGAACCGACCGGGATCGCGGTAAGCACGTAATCCTCCACGACGGCGCGCAGCACGGTGCGCTGCCGATCCGTCAGCTCGAGGGCCGGCTGGATCGACACCGTCCCGCGATCGCGGGCGCCCTGTCGATCTTGGGTCACGACGACCTCCGGTTCATGTGGCACGTGGCCGTTAGCACTCTCCGGTTGAGAGTGCCAAGTCCGTGTCTGCGGCATGGTACCGCCACCTTCGGCGCACTGTCAACGCGACTGCTCGGTCCTGTGCGCCCGGCTCCGCCACGTCATCCGGGGCCGAGGTCCAGTGCCGCAAGGAGCGCGCGTCCGCGCGGAGAGAGGCGGTACCCCGTGCTCAGGCTCTCTGTCAGGCCCAGCTCCTTGAGCTTGCGGACGTCGAGCTTGAAGGCCGCTCGCTCCCGGCCGAAGTCCACCGCCAGGTCCGCGGCTCGAACGCCGGGCCGGTCGTGGATGGTGCGCAGCACCGGTCGCGTCCACGGCCCGTGGCGGCTCGCGCGATCGAGGCGATCCAGGCGCTGCGTATCTCGCGAAGCTGCCCGTCATCGGGCAGCGCCTCCCGCAGCGCAATCCGCGGGTCGGGCCCGATCAGCCGCAGCCGGATGCGGTAGATCGTACCGTCGCGGCGGTCGACGAAGGCCATCAGCTCGTTGCGGGACGCGAATCCGGCGGCGACGGCATCGGCGTCGCTCAGCTCGTCGGCGGCAACCGCATCGACAGCGTCGAAGGCGATCACGCCGATCGAGGTCCGTTGACGGCCGCCGGATCTGACGCGCGGCTCGTGCCATCGACGGAAGGCGACGCTCACCACACCATCGGCGATTCCGCGAAGCGTCACCGGCCGAAAGAGCATCAGGCCGGCAGCTCTACCTGGCGAGCCGCGTCGGCAGGTGGCAGGAATGGCAGCGAGGCGTCCGACGCATAGAGCCGGCCGTGCGGCGTGAGGCGGAGCTGATCACCGGCCACCTCGAGGAGCAGCCTGGCGCGGCCATCGGCCACCTGGTCGGGAAAGCGTTCGATTGGATCCTCGCCGAATTCGGCGGCGAACCCACGCTGGCTGAGACCCTCGATCCGCCGCAGGCCGAGGGCGATCGCCTCGAAGGCACGGGTCGGCTCGTCGAGCGTCTCAAGGTCGGCGACCGGCCGCTCTCCCGTTTCGGCGGCGCGCAGGTACGCGTCGAGGTCGCGGAGGTTCCACGACCGCTCGGCGGCGCCATCGTACGAATGCGCTCCGGCACCGATGCCGGTATACGGCCGGCGCGCCCAGTACGCCGAGTTGTGCCGGCTCGCGCGACCAGGGAGCGCCCAGGAGCTGAGCTCGTAGTGGCCGTAGCCGGCCGCACCGATCACCTCCTCCGCCAGGCGGTACTGGTCGCTCGCAAGGGCCTCGTCCTGGCGCTCAACCACGCGGGTCCGCCACCGCAGCGCACCCCGACGTGGCGGCGCCGCCCATTCGTCGGGCGCGAGCGCCAGCTGGAGTGCGTAACAGCTGATGTGCTCGGGCCCCAGCTCGAGTGCCGCGAGCAGGCCCATCCTCCAGTCGTCCAGTGACTGGCCGGGGATGCCATAGATGAGATCGATGCTGACATTCTCGAACCCGGCCCGCCGCGCCGCCGCATAGGCGTCGCGCGCTTCACGCGCCGTGTGCCCGCGTGCCAGCGTCTTCAGGTCGGTGTCGTTCAACGACTGCACGCCGAGGCTGAGCCGGGTCACGCCGGCCGCGCGCAGCCCGACCCAGTCCGGCGTCTCCCGCTCGCTCGGGTTGGCTTCGAGCGTGATCTCCTCGACCGCGGCGCCGGTCCATCGGTCCAGCGCACCGCCCAGCACCCGCTCGACCTGGGCGGCCGTCAGCAGCGAGGGCGTGCCCCCGCCGAAGTACACGGTGCGCAGATCTCCCGGGGCCGGGCGGACGGCCAGCTCGGCCAGCAGCGCGTCGACGTAGCGCGGGATGTCCCTGGCGTGACCGCCGACGGTGACGAAGTCGCAGTACGCACACACGAGCCTGCAGAACGGCACGTGGATGTACAGGTGGTGGGGCTGCATGACCGCAAACGGTACCGGACGGCAGGCCGAGTCGCGTCTCGGTGGGTCAGATCGGTCGCTGGCGGAGCCGACCCCCGGCGAAGGCGAAGAGCGACATCGTGACCGCGAAATGTCCGACGATGGCCGGGATGACGGAGCCCGTCTCGAAGGTGGCCACGCCGGCGGCCCAGCCGAGCAGCACCGACCCCGCCAGGAAGTACCAGTCGCGCTCTCGCCACAGCCGGCGATGCGCGAGGCCGTAGACGAGCGCCTGGACCACGATCGCCCAGCCGGCCGGCACGCCAGCGAAGAGGAGCATGCCCAGCACGATCGAGCGGAACTGGAGCTCCTCGCTGATCGCATTGGCGGCAGCGCCGAGAACACGGGACGGCAGCAGCTCGGTGGGCAGCGGAAGGATCCCGCCGTATCGCAGGAAGGCCAGCGCCACGCCGTTGAGGAGGGCGATGGCGGTGAAGAGGAGCATGACCGGCAGCATCGCGTCTGGTTCGCCACCGGTCAGGAACAGCTGCTCGCGGCCAGACGGCAGGATGACGGCGATGCCGATCGCGAAGCCGATGACCAAGATGTAGTAGCTGACCGGACCCATCCACGGGGTGCGGTAGCGGAAGTAGTCCGAGCGCGTGATCCGCTCGGAATCGAAGCGCAGCAGCACCAGGAACAGGGTCAGGCCGAGCGCGATCGCCAGGCGGAGCGAATCGAAGAAGCTCATCGGTCCTCAGGTCACCCGGCGTTCTCGTTCATGCGCAGGACGGCCAGGAAGGCCTCCTGCGGGATCTCGACCGACCCGATGCGCTTCATGCGCTGCTTCCCTTCCTTCTGCTTCTCGAGCAGCTTGCGCTTGCGGGTGATGTCGCCGCCGTAGCACTTGGCCAGCACGTTCTTGCGCATGGCCCGGATCGTCTCGCGGCTGATGATATGCGAGCCGATGGCGGCCTGGACCGGTACTTCGAACATCTGGCGCGGGATGAGCTCCTTGAGCTTCTCGACCAGTGCCTTGCCGGATCGATAGGCGTTGGACCGGTGGACGATGAGGCTCAGCGCGTCGACCGGCTCGCCGCTGACGAGCACGTCGAGCTTGACGAGGTCGCCGGGCCGGTAGCCGATATACGTGTAGTCGAGGCTGGCATAGCCGCTCGATCGGCTCTTGAGCTGGTCGTGGAAGTCGATGATGAGCTCGCCCAGGGGCATCTCGACGTGCAGGTTCACCCGCTTCGGATCGAGGTACTCCATGTTCTGGAACTCTCCACGGCGCGCGGTGGCGAGCTCCATGAGCGCTCCGATGTACTCGGTGGGGGTGATGACCTGCGCGGCGACCCATGGCTCGCTGATACGCTCGATCTCGCCCACGCCGGGCATCTGGGCCGGGTTGTCGACCACGACCTCGTCGTCGCCATGGAGGAGCTTGACGCGGTACTCGACGCTCGGCGCGCTGGCGATGAGGTCGAGGTCGAACTCGCGCTCGAGCCGCTCCTGGACGATCTCCATGTGCAGCAACCCCAGGAAACCGCAGCGGAACCCGAACCCGAGGGCGGCCGATGACTCCGGCTCGTAGACGAAGCCGGCGTCATTGAGGTGGAGCTTGTCGAGCGCATCGCGCAGCTCGGGATAGTCGTCGCCGCGCATCGGGTAGATGCCTGCGAACACCAGCGGCAGCGGCTCCTTGTACCCCGGCAGCGGCGTCTCGGCGCCCAGGGCAGCGGTGGTCAGCGTGTCGCCGACCTGCGCGTCGCGGATGCTCTTGAGCCCGGTCGCGACGTAGCCGACTTCGCCGGACACGAGCCGCTTGGTCGGGACAGGCTGTGGACGGAAGTAGCCGAGCTCCAGGATCTCGGACTCGGCGTCGGTTGCCATGAAGCGGATGCGCTCGTGGTCCTGGAGCGTCCCCGCCAAGAGGCGCACGTAGGCGACGACGCCCTTGTACTGGTCGTAATGGCTGTCGAAGACGAGCGCCTGCAGCGGAGCCTCGCGATGGCCGCCCGGTGCCGGGACGCGCGCGACGACCGCCTCCAGGATCTCGCGTACCCCGGTCCCGTCCTTGGCGCTCGCCAGCAGCACCTCCTCGCGCGGGATGGCGAGAGCGTCCTCCAGCTCGCCCATCACCATCTCCGGGTCGGCCGAGGGCAGGTCGATCTTGTTGATGACCGGGATGATGACGAGCTGCTGGGCCATGGCCAGGTGGGCGTTGGCCAGCGTCTGGGCCTCGATTCCCTGCGTCGCATCGACGACCAGGATCGCGCCCTCGCACGCCTGGAGGGACCGGCTCACCTCGTAGGTGAAGTCGACGTGGCCGGGCGTGTCGATCAGGTTCAGCGCGTATGTCTGCCCGTCGGCGGCGTCGAAATGGACACGCACGGCGCGCGCCTTGATGGTGATCCCCTTCTCGCGCTCGAGGTCCATCGAGTCGAGCACCTGCGACTGCATGAGCCGCTTGTCGATGGTGTGCGTGACTTCCAGCAGACGATCGGCCAGCGTCGACTTCCCGTGGTCGATGTGCGCGCCGATGCTGAAGTTACGGATGCGCTCCGGGGGGATCACGGGGCGGAAGTCTAGCCGAGAGCAGAGCTTGCCCGCGTGGGGCGCCCGACGGGTTATCCCTCGGCGGGCGGCTCCGGCGGCTCGGCCTCCGCGGCGGGCCTGGGGCCGACGACGACGATCCCGGTCACGGTCGCGTACGAGCTGAAGTAGTCGTTGCGATGGATCTCGTTGCCAGCCGCGTCGTACACGATCCGCGAGCGCGAGACGTCGTGGCCGTCGTGCGGGTACTCGACCCGCCTGCTCGTCCCGGGCGCCATGCTCGGGTCCACGACCGAGCTGTCGCTTGCCCGGCGGTGGTTGCTCGTCACGGGATTGGTGATGACGACGCTCCGCCCGGTCGGCGCGCTCCAGATCTCGAACGTGACGGAGCCGCGGCCGCCGTAGCCGCGCACGACGATCGGGTCGGCGGTGTCGTTGCGGAACGTCATGTCCTGGACCGAGTCGTCGAAGATCGAGACCGTCGCGTCGAGCCCATCGGGGTAGCGGTCGATGTAGTAGAAGTGGTTGGCTCGGATGCCCATCTCGAGGCCGGCGCGAAGCGCGGCGTTGAAGATCGTGGTCGAGGTCGAGCAGATGCCGCCGCCGATGGCCACGCCCTGCGTGCTGCGCCCGTTGATGATCGCGCCGCCGTAGCTGTAGCCCCGTTCCTCAGTGACCGGGCCGATGCTCTCCCAGAAGCTGAACCACTCGCCGGGCGCCAGGTTGCGACCGTCGATGTCCCAGGCGCCGATGTTGATGTTGTTGCCGAAGCCGTTTCCCTCGGCCGGAACATAGTAGGTCGTCCAGGACGAGACCATCTGCATCTGCGGCAGGGTCGCCTCCGCGTGGGCCGTCGTCACGACGGGCTCGGTGACGTCGACGACGAGCGCCAGCGACCCGATGGTCGACCCCGCTGCGCGCTGCTCGAGAGCGGCCAGCAGGTTCTCGGTCGTCTCGTGCACCACCAGGGCGCGGCCCTCCTGGCCGGCGATGACGCCGCCGAGGCCTCCGCCGCTGGCGACGGTGATCTGTGCATTGACCGGCGCGCGGTCGACCTTCTCGACGAGGGCGGTGACGGCAGCGGCGGCCGCGCTCTCGTCGACGTGCAGTCCGGTCTGCACGCTGCCGTAGTCAGGGCCGAAGGTCAGCCACGATGCAATCGTCTCCGACGAGATCGAGAGCGGCTCCCCGCCCTCGGCGGCGCCGGGGACCTCCAGGCCGAGCGTTGCCGCGGTGTCCCGTGCCGCCTGCGCAATCGCTTCCGCATCGGCGGTCGTGACCTGCGCGGGCACCACTGCCGGGGTCAGCTCGAGCGTGACGTTGGCCGGATCGGTCGAGTCTAGGGCGGTGGCGAGGGCGGAACGCACGACGCCGGCCTCCAGGACGCGTCCGTCGTTCGACCGGCTCACCGCGAACGAGGTCGCTTCGGGCGTGATCGCGGCGTCGACCGGCGTCGAGCTGAAGCGCTCGGCGATGGTGGTGGCAATGGCATCGAGCGCGTCGGCGTCGAATGCGTGGACGAGGAGCGGCAGCGCCACGGGGTTGGCGAGGTTGCGCAGCCGCGCCACGCCATCGGCGACCGGGTTCCCGTCGCGACCGATGCCGAGCGCCGCGTCCACCATGGAAGACGTCTCGTACCGGCGGCCCAGGTCGGCGTACGCGACGACCTCGCGATCGCCGTCAACGACGACGGTCGCTTCTCCGGTCGAGAGTGACGGCAGCGCCTGCTCGAGGCGCTCCGACGCGGCTGCCCGGTCGAGGCCGGTGAGGTCGACGCCACCGACCGTGACGCCGGGCAGGACGGAGCCCGCGGCCGTGACGAGGATCGTCATCGAGGTGGCGGCGGCGATGGCCAGGCCGAGGAGGATGGTGACGCCGAAGCCGGTGATCACCGCCCGGCGGGCGGGTCGCGTGGCAACCGGGCGCATGAGGCGACTGGGTACGGTGATGGTGGTCATGAAGACATCGCAGGAGACGCGCGGGAGCGTGCGAGCGTTGCACGATCGACCATTCGGTCCGGGTGGCATTCCGGACGGATCCCCTTGATTTCCTCCTCGTATCCGGCCCCTCGGCAGTGGGCAGGCGCCGCGGCCTTGGTCTGGCGAGATTGTCGCCGTTCGGGGCCGATCTGTCGAGTGGGACCCTTGGGTTCGTCCTGGGTCCCACTGCTATACTGCTGCCTCCGCC
>JACCWY010000224.1 GCA_013697395.1 Chloroflexota bacterium
TCGACATGGAGCACTCGACCATTCAGCTCGAGACCACCGATCGACGGCGCCTGGAAGAGGGTGGCCACGCATGACGACAGGTCGCCGGCATCGATCGAGCACTCGCAGTCAGCGGCGCAGCGCAGACACCTGAGGGGCCGACTTCTTTGGCTCCCTGTCGCTGCGTGAACTCTGCACCGTCGCTCGGGTCGACGGTGAGTTGGGAACTGAGTCGAAGCGCGACGCGTCACGGGAGCGATGGATACTCCCCGTGGACCCGTGCCGGTGGTCGACGATCACCACGCGGCACTGGAGGTGCTGTTCGACGCCATGTACGACCGCGTGCTCGCGTACGCACGGCGCCGAACAGCCCAGCTCGCCGACGCGGAGGACGCGGTGGCAGAGACGTACCTCGTGGTCTGGCGCCTAATGGATCGCCTGCCCGCCGCTACGCCTGAGCGCCTGCCGTGGCTTCTGGGCATCGCGCGGAGAGTCATCGCAAATCAGCGGCGAAGTGCTTCGCGTCGCGCCGGCCTGCTTCGAAAGGTTGAAGCCAGCGCGGACGCGACACCGCCGATGCGCGCCTTGGGGCAGTCGCCCGTACTCGCTGCCATGGAGCACCTCGGGGACACCGATCGAGAGATCCTGCGGCTCGTGGCGTGGGAGGGCCTGAGCCATTCCGAGGTCGGCATTGCCCTCGGGATCACTGCGAATGCAGCCGCGATCCGTCTCTACCGCGCCCGGACGCGACTTCGAGCTGAGCTTTCTGAGCGACCGAAAGGATCGGGGCCGAGCCGGACATTGCTCAGGTGGAGGGGCAGCAAGGTGCGCCGGCCCGGTCAGGAGGAGGCCCAATGACACAATCGACTCGGCCCGATCCTCTGGACGAGCTCGCTGACGCCAATCCGGTCCCGTCGGACCGGGCGCCCTCCGAGAGCAAGGCCCGCATCTGGGCTCGCATTCAGGAGGTCATCGTGGAAGACACCAGCAACACACGATCGAGGCCGGCAGGATGGCTGCTCGGACTGGGAGGAGTCGCTGTGGCCGGCGTGGCCATCGCCGTCCTTGCGCTCAACAATGGCGGCGGCACTCCGTCGCCGACCGACGACCCAGGCACCGGTATCGGCTCCTGCGTTGAACAGTACAGCCCCCGTACTCTTGCGAACCGCGACTTCGCGTTCGACGGAACCGTCACCGCAATCGCAGGTGACCAGGTCACCTTCGACGTGATCGAGACCTTTGTTGGAGAAGTCTCGGACGAGGTCACGCTCACCGCATCGGGAATGACCGGAACGTCGGTCACCTCGGCCGGTGGCCCGAACCTCAGCGTGGGAGAACGGTACCTGGTCGCCGGCGACGGCGAATTCGCATGGGCGTGCGGGTTCACCCAACCCTATGACGATGCCATCGCAGCCGAATGGGCGGACGCAACTCGCTGACTCGACCCTGAGCGCTCGCTGAGGGCGGCCGAGCATGATCGTGCCGCCCTCAGCCGCCGGAGCTCAGCGTGATCAGCGATCACCCCGTGGCCGACTCTGGGTCGAAGGGCGATAGACTTGGAGCCTGATGCGCCGCCTACCGATCGCCCTCTTCGCGATCCTGGTGCTCGTCGCTCAAGCAGCTGTCGAGGCGATGCCCGGGGTGGTCATGGCATACCACGGCGGGATGGGCATCGGCTCTGCCTTGATCCTTCCGCAGGTCGCGCAGGTGGCGGCTGCCGCGCCGGCTGCGGCGGCCTCCGCCTACTTCATCGTCAGAAATTCGAGCAGTGCCGCTCTGCTCCCAGGGGCATTGTTGCTCGCTGCGGGTGTCGTATCTGTAGGCCTGCAGCCAACCGAAGATCTGGCCTCGCTCGTCTACGGGCATATGCTCGCCGGCCTGGGGATGGCGGTGATTCTGACCGCAGCCTTCGCGTACGTGGCCGAGGACGCTCTGAACCGGCCGCTCGGCGTCACGCTGCTGCTCATGGCGCCCTTGGCAGCCCGCAGCGCCGTGGGGACGGTCGTCGCCGGCGGCTCTGCGGCGTTGGTGGCTGCGGCAGCGATTGTCGTGGCGCTGTCGCTGCTGGTCGCTCATCTGGCGGCTCGACCATCGCTCGGCCAGCAAGCGTTCGCCAGCGGCGTGTCGGACGATCGCCATCCGGCGATCTCAGGCCGAACGGCGGCTCTTGGCGGAGTGTTGACGGCCATCGGCCTGCTGGCCGCCTTCGCAGGCTTTGACTCAAACCTCGTGCTCGTCGGCTTGCTCACGGCTCCCCTCGGCCCGCAGCGCTTTGAGGCGCTGGAAGCCTGGCGGCTGGGGATGCTGGTCGGCGGCCTTCTGTTGGTCGCCGCCGGAGCCTGGGTGTTACTTGTCGGTCAGCACTTTGGCGGTAGGGTGCTGGCAGCCGTGACGGCCATCGGGTTGGTAGCGCTCTCAACTTCAGCGATGACCGCCGTGATACGGATCGCGACGGCACTCGGCGCGATATCCACGCTGGTAGGCGGACTTGCCATCCTGGGCGTCGCCGCGTTGGGCGGCGCCGTACTGGGAGTCGCGCTCGCCGGCTTCTGGCTCCAGGGTCGCGGCCGGCCGGAGACGGTCGCGACGGTAGGCGTGGTGCTCCTTGCCTGTGCTGTGGCTCTAAGTATCGTTATCGTGTCTCCGCTCGCGGTGCAGCCGCCGGAGTACGCACCGGTGGCCGTCGTCGGAACACTGGGGCTCAGCGCGGGCGTCGCTGCCGGCGCGCTGCGTCTCGTACTGGCAGAGGCCGCGCCACACCAACGCCCCCTGGCGGCCGGCGGCGGGGTTGTCGCGGCGTTAGCCGGATCCACGTTCGGATCACTGATCGGCACCGGCGCGGCGGGTGGACTCGCGACCGGCGACCCGAGCCCGATATCGCCCGGCCTGTCCATCATCGCTGCCGCCGCTGCTGTCGCGGCGATCCTGGTCGTTCGACTGGTGGGACCCAATCGTGCGGGCGCGCCCTAGGAGCCGAGTCGGAAGGCGCATCCGTGCCGCCCAGACGGCAGTCGGCTCGCGGGCGCGTCTGGGACGCTATCGGCCGAGGACGAAGACCCAGGCTTACTGGTCTTCAACAGTGGCCGGTGACAGCTGTGCGGCTCGGACGAGGCAATAGATCAATCCCAGCTCGAGCAGCTTGGAGACGACACTGATCGTGGTCACTTCCTCAACCTTGCGGGCCTCGGGGCCGAAGACCGGAACGCCTATGGTGCGCGTGACGAGGTACAGGCCGATGATCGCCAGGTTGCCGACGATGCCGGCCGCGTACACCAGGCGGGCAGTGCCGACTCCACGCTCCTCGCGACGGTCAGCCGGAGCGTGCCACGGCTGAAGGAACAGCACGATGGCGTAGCTGGTCTGCGCCAACGTGGCCACCATGAAGAATGCCCCGTAGCCCCACCATTCCAACTGGTGCTCTGGCATCACCATGCTGTGTGCGACGCCGGCGCCCAGTGACAGAGACGCGGCCAACAATTCCCAGCCGCGGCGCGTCATCACTGCGCCGCCGGCCAGCGGCAGCCATCGGGTGCCCATGCGCCGATGATAGGGCCGCGCGTGCCATGATCGGGCCGATGCGTGAACTCGGCCGTCGACTGCTCATTGGGCTCGCCTTAGCCACCGTGGCAGTCATGGCGATCGGCTACGCGCTCATCTTCGGCGGGATCGCCGCGCCCGTCCGCGGCGACCGCGCCGTCGTCGAACTGCCGCCGGACGGCGAGGCGGTGACACCCCGCTTACGTATCCGGCAGATCGAAACGAGCCGCAAGTGAGTTGTCGAGGCGCTGCTTGATGAAATGAGCGGACCGAACGGGACGTTTCACGCGGCATCGATGAAGCCCGGGGGTGGCCGACCTGATGGCTCCGCGGCGGGCGACGGCGCTCGACGCCGTGACGGCGAACCGTGGGACCGGGCGCCGTCATGAGCGTCCTCCATGATGGCCAACTAGTCAATGCGGTAAGTGTCGAGGATGAGATTCGTCCGGAATCCCTAGAACCCCGTTCGGCATCCATGAACTTCGGCGTCCTGGTGGCGGTGATCGCAGCGTGCGAAGGTGCAAGGAATCACGGAGATCTTCCGCATTCGCCGCTAGGGAGACTGCGGCAACCCCGGTCGAGTGGACCGTGGGTCGCCCCGTATCCGCTAGTACGCGAGGATGCCCAGGGGGTCAATCAGCCGGCCTTTGATCCGCACGCCGAACTGAACATGGGGTCCGAGGCACACCCCGCTGCAGCCCATGCCGCCGACCGTCGCGCCACGCCCCACATACTGCCCGGCGGCGACCGAGATGGATCCCAGGTGGTTGTAGACCGTGTTCAAGCCGTTGCCGTGGTCGAGTTCTACCACGAGGCCCCCACCGTTGTTCCGCCATCCCGCGGAGACTACTGTTCCGGCCTCTGCCGCCACCACCGCGACGCCAGGTGCGGCTGCGATGTCGACCGCCTCATGCCCTACCCGGTAGAACTGGCTAATGGATCCACCAGGGACCGGGAATGCCAAACTTCTCGCGGCCGGCGGGGCCGGCAGCGGCATGGCCGCGGGATCGATCGGGACGGGAGTCGGCAGTGGCGTGGCAGGCGGCGCCATCCGTTGGGAGAGCCTGCCCCGATCGCCAAGCCGGCCATCCGGCCTGAGATCCGTCAGG
>JACCWY010000228.1 GCA_013697395.1 Chloroflexota bacterium
TCACGGCGCTCGATGCGTGGGAGGACGCACCGCCGGAGGCGCAGTCGCTCCTGCAGGTCAACGAGGACAACGTCGGGCGCTTCGCTACCATCATCGACGAGCTCCAGGCGTGGCCCGGCCTGCGCGCGGTGGGCGCCGATGGCACGGATGCGGCGTGGATGCTGGCGCAGCACGCGGACCGTGCCAACGACCTGCGGCGCGGCTGGCTGCCACGCGTCACCGCTGCCGTTGAGAGCGGCGATGCCGATCCCCGCCAGCTGGCGACCCTGGCCGACCGCATCGCGGCCGTGGGCGGGGCGCAGCAGGAGTACGGCACCATCGTGCTCCTCGCCTCCGACGGTGAGATCGAGTATCCCCTTCCGGTGCGGGATGCCGGGCGCGTCGACGAGCGCCGCGCCGAGATCGGGCTCAACCCGGTCGCGGATGACGCGCCATTCCTGGGCGATGGCGATCTCGTCCCGTACGGGCCGGACCGCGGATCAGTGCCGGTCAACCAATGGCCGATGGTGGTGGAGGGCCACGTTTCGATCGAGGCCGTGCTCGAGGCAGAGGTGCGGCCGGTACATCGCATCTGGGCCACGCGGCCAGGTGACCGGCGCCTGGTGCGGCTCCGCGCGCTGGCGCGCGAGCGCGGCGTCCTGATCGAGCCGGTCGAGGCGGCGGTGATCGAGGAGCTGGCCACCGGTCGCACCCACGGCGGCGTGCTGGCGCTGGTCGGGCCGCGCCGCGAGCGCGGGGTGCCCGCGCTGCTGGGCGAGGTAGGGGAGAGGTCGCTCATCGTGATGCTCGATGGCATCGAGGACCCGTTCAACTTCGGCCAGGCCGTCCGCGCGCTCTACGCGGCCGGGGTCGGCGGGCTGGTCGTGCGCCGCAGCTGGGAAACCGGGCTGGCAACGGTGACGCGGGCCTCGGCCGGCGCCACCGAGCTCATGCCGAGCGCGCGGAGCTCGTCCGCCGAGGACGCGGCCGCAGCGTGTCGACGGGCAGGCTATCGGGTGGCGTGCGCGGTTGCGGTCGACGACGCAACGGAGCTGGGCGAAGCGGATCTGACCGGCTCGCTGTTCCTGCTCATCGGCGGCGAGCGGCGCGGCGTGACGCGCTCATTCGTGGACCAGGCCGACGTGCGCATCCGCATCGGCTACGGTCGAGATCGGGCTCCGGAGCTCGGGGCCGCCACGTCGGCGGCGATCATCGGCTTCGAGGCGCTCCGGCAGCGGCGCGCGAGCCGCTAGAAGACGCGGCGACCGGCGATGTGGTCAGGCACAGGGCGCTTCAGCGAGGCCGTCGTGAGCCGGCGCCAGGGGCGCTCGCGGATGGCGAGCCCGGCGACGAGGTACAGCGCACCGAGGGCGACGAGGAGGCCGTAGCCGGCCGCCAATGGTCCGAGCTCACCGCCGATTGCGGTGCCGCCGACCTTGGCCATGCTGCCGAGCGCGAGCCCGGCTATTGCCACGGAGAACAACCGGTGTCCCATGCCATGCAGCGTATCCGCGCGGGCGTGCGGGCCGCATAGGACCATCCGGTCACGGCCGCAGGACGTTCAGCCGCCGCTACTCAGCGAGGAACTTCCGCAAATAGTTGTTATGTGACCTTAGCGGGGCCCCGCTCCGGCCCGATCGCTGCGGCAGTGACCCCTGGACAACGTAGCTGCTGTCCCCCTCGGTCTTGATCTCCGCGCCGCCGAATCGGGCGATCGCGGTCCGTGCCAGCATCAGATCCTGCGGCGAGTGGCGCCGGTCGTCCCGGTAGCTCTGCGTGACGACCGCGCCGATCGTGCGGCCGTCTGCCCGCAACGGAGTCCCCATCCAGTCGGTGCCGACCACCCCGATCTCGGCAGCCTCGCCGCGGGCGACGATCCGCCGATACTCCTCCCGGCTCATCAGCATCGGTTTGCCTGCCCGCAGAAGGTAGCCGGTCAGCCCCGCGGCCTGCCCCGTCCCGATCGGCTCCCAGACGGTCGGGTCTGGGATGTCGAGGTCGACCTCGTCCCGGTAGAACGGGAAGCTGATCATCTCGCGGCGGTCGTCGTAGAGAGCGATGTAGAAGTTGTCCGCGTACATGAGCTCACGCACGATCTCGTGGATCGCCGCGTAGAACGACGGCATGTCGTGGGCGCCGGTCGCCGTCTCGGCGATCCGGTAGAGAATCGACTGGATACGCTCGGCGGACTCCGGCGCGAGCCGGGCCTCCAGGTCGGCGATCCGCTCCCGTGCACGCGCCGCTTCAGCCTCGGCGCTCGGGTCGCGTGGTTCGGCCAGGGACGACTGCTCGGGAATGGTGCTCGGCCCTCCTCCGGGCTCGCGGGGACTCGGGCTTGGGCCCCAGGTCGCTATTGTGCGCGAAGGTCCCCCGCACGTCGAGGCACATCCGGCGATTTCGCCGCCGCGCGCGAAGCGTCCGGGGTCACGCGTCCGGCTGGGACTCGGTCAGCGTCGTGGGTGCGCCATGCACAACCGGGATGCTGCCGAGCCTACCGGCCTGGTAGTCGGTGAAGGCCTGCATCACCTCGTCGCGCGTGTTCATCACGAACGGACCGGCCCACGCGACCGGCTCGCGGATCGGACGACCGCCAAGGACCAGGACGTCGAGCGTGGGGCTGCGACTCTCCTGCGTGCGGGATGCCGAGACGCTGACCGCGTTGCCCGGCCCCAGAACGGCAAGCTGGCCCGTCTGGAGCGGGACGCGCTCGGCGCCGACGGCGCCGGCTCCGGCCAGGACGTAGACGAGCGCGTTGTAGTGCGCGCGCCACGGGATCGAAAGCTCCGCCTCGGGGCTGAGGGTGGCGTGCACCAGCGACATCGGCGTGTAGGTCGATCCGGGACCGGCGTGGCCGCCGACCTCGCCGGCGATGACGCGCAGGAGAGCTCCCCCATCGGCCGATGCCAACATCGCGACCTCGCGAGCGCGGATGTCCTGGTAGCGCGGCGGCGACCACTTGAGTGCCTTCGGCAGGTTGACCCAGAGCTGGAAGCCGTGGAAGAGCCCTCCGCTGGCGACGAGCGCCTCCGGCGGCTTCTCGATGTGCAGGATGCCGGCACCGGCGGTCATCCACTGCGTGTCGCCATTGGTGATGACTCCCCCGCCTCCGTTCGAGTCGCTGTGCTCGAAGGTGCCGTCGATCATGTAGGTGACCGTCTCGAAGCCACGGTGCGGGTGCCACGGGGTCCCCTTCGGCTCGCCCGGCGCATATTCGACCTCGCCCATCTGGTCGAGGTGGATGAACGGATCGAGCTCGCTGAGATCCACGCCGTGAAATGCGCGGCGCACCGGGAATCCGTCGCCCTCGAAGCCGCGGGGCGCGGTCGTGACGCTGCGGACCGCACGTGCGCGCGCTCGGACCGGATCGGCCGCCGGAATACGAGGAAGGGTGGTGATGTCGTCGACGGTGATGGCCGGCATGCCCACATCATACCATCGATGGTTGCGCCTGCAACTACCTGCGAGCCGTCCCCCAGTAGAACGGCAGCTCGGCACGGACCAATGCGCTCCACCCGAGGTCACCGAGCAGCCGCTCGAGCTCCGCGGGGCGCCACAGCACCTTGACCGCGCGGTGGGCGTCGCCGCCGCTGAGGGTTCGCCGCACGATGCCCGCGCCCTCGTCGATCCAGTCCTCCTCCCACAGGCCGTGCGCCGCCTCGTCGACGAAGAAGACACGACCGCCGGGCGCCAGGAGGCCGGCAGCACCCGTCCAGAAGGACTCGAAGCTGCCTCGAGGGACGTGGGACAGGAAGAATCCGAAGAGACGACGTCGTGATCGTGCGTCGGCTCCATGGCGAAGGCATCGGCAACGCGGTATCGGACGCCGCGCTCCCCCACCTTTGCCGCGTTGAGCTCGAGCATCTCGGGCGATGCGTCGGTGGCGATCAGCTCATCGGCGTACTCGGCCAGCAGGCCGGTCCATTGGCCGGTCCCGGCGGCGAGCTCCAGGACCCTGCCGCGTGGCCCGAAGGCGCGCAGCGCCGCGCGAACACGATCTGCCGCGTCCGCGAACGGATC
The DNA here is from genome assembly GCA_013697395.1 of Chloroflexota bacterium. Lineage (GTDB taxonomy): Bacteria > Chloroflexota > Limnocylindria > QHBO01 > QHBO01 > JACDBZ01. The sequence goes on from JACCWY010000228.1 coordinate 3,997, forward strand.
GGCTTCCGGCGTTGAGGTGGCGTCGTACTCGGCCGCCCGTGCGCGATAGTATCGAATCTGCTCGTCGAGCAGCTCGCGATCGTCGCCGGACATCTAGCGACGGTCGCCCGGCACCCCGAGCGTGACGGCCGCCGCGACGGTGGCGGTGGCAAGCGCAAGCGCCTGACCCGAGGAGAGCGCGGCATCGCCACCGAAGAGCTGGGTGGCGGCGCTCGGAATGGCGCCCAGCATCAGGGGTACCAGCGTCCAGCCCAGAACGAGCACGGTCGGCGCCGTGGCGCCCGGCAGGCGCAGCATGCGGGTCGCGACGGCCGTCAGGACGCCAAGGAATGCCGACAGCAGGAGGATGAGGATCACGGCCGGCTGGTCGACCGCACCCGATGCCTCGACGAGGCGGACGACGCCCTGGTAGGCGATCGCGACCGCGACGGCCAGCAGCGCGCCGAGGAGGGCCGATCGGGCGCCGATCATGCCAGCCGCTCCGCGAGGCCGCGCGCGATGCGGTACGACTTGCCCGCTCCCATGACGAGGACGGCGTCACCGCTGCCGAGATGGTCCGCCACGTAGTCGGTGGTGGCGTCCACATCGCCGGTGGCGATCGCAGGCACGGCCGAGGTGCGCTCGATCGCATCGGCCAGCGCCTCCGCGCTGGTGGATGCCATCGCCTGCGGCGTGTCGCGCGATGCGAAGATGTCGGCGATGACGACCTCGTCCGCATCGGCGAAGGCGGTCGCGAAGTCGTCCATCAGCAGCGCGGTGCGCGAGTACATGTGCGGCTCGAAGACTGCCCACAGCCGCCGGTCGGGGCCGACCATCTGGCGTGCGGCGCCGAGCGCCGCGCGGACCTCGGTCGGGTGATGACCGTAGTCGTCGTAGATCGTCACGGCCGCAGTATCGGCGATCAGCTCCATGCGCCGCCCGGCTCCGGCGAACGTTCGCAGGCCCTCGGCCAGGAGATCGAGGTCGGCGCCGAGAGCCCGGGCCAGGACGAGGGCAGCGGTGGCGTTGAGGACGTTGTGCTCGCCGGCCAGCCTCGTCTCCCACTCGCGGTCAAAGAGGCCGAAGCGCGTTCCGCTGCGGTCGCGCACCACGTGGGTCGCCGCGACGTCGCCGCCGGGCCCGTAGCGCACGACGTGCCCCTCCCAGTCGTCGATGCGACCGAACAGCTCGTCCGCGCCCGGGTCGTTGGCGGCGATCAGCAGCAGCCGGCCGCCAAGCGCCGGATGGGTGCCCATGCCTCGAACGAAGCGTTCGAACGAGTCCATGACGGCGGCGGCATCGGCGAAGTAGTCCGGGTGGTCCATCTCGACGTTCGTGACGATTGCGCCGGCGGGGTGGTAGTTGAGGAAGTTGTCGCCGAACTCGTCGGCCTCGACCAGGAACGCCGCTCCCCCACCGGGCCGAACCGATGAGCCCCATTCGCCGATGAAGGCGCCGACCTCGACGGTGGGATCCAGCCCGGCTGTAACGAGCAGGTGGCCAAGCAGGGCCGTCGTCGTCGACTTGCCGTGGGTCCCGGTCACGCCGAGGCCGATGCGCCCTGGTGCCGCCTGGAGCTCGCCGAGCAGCGCCTGCCACGTGTCGACCTCGATGCCGCGCGCCGCGGCGGACTCCAGCTCGGCATGGCCCGGGACGGCGCGAACCGCGGGCGAGATCGCGACGCGCTCGATGCCCACCAGATGCCCGGGATCGTGGCCGGCGACGAAGCGGATCCCGGCCGCGTCGAGGGCGGGAGTGTAGGGCGACGGGGCGTCCGCGTCGCAGCCGTCGACGATCGCGCCGGCGTGATGGAGGAGCAACGCCGTGCCCGCCGCACCCGAGCCGGCGATGCCAATGACGTGGATCCGCTCCCCGCGCTCGACCACGCTAGGCGCCGTCGCTTGCCAGGCGGGTCGCAAGGTCGAGCCCTGCGAGGACCGAGGCGCGCTTGTTCCCATCGCGGTCGTGCGGCCAGGTGTGGCGCTCGACCACGGCCCTCCCCTCGCGGATCGCAGCGGCGATGTACGTCAGTCCGACCGGCTTCTCGGCGCTGCCGCCGTCCGGCCCGGCGATGCCGGTCACCGCGAGCGCGAGCCGCGCCACCGGGAAGCGTGCGAGCGCACCGGTCGTCATCGCCTCGGCGACCTCGGCCGAGACGGCGCCCACGCGGTCGATGAGGTTGGCCGGGACGTCGAGCAGATCCTCCTTGACGGCGTCCGAGTAGCTGACGACTCCACCAAGGTAATGGTCGCTCGCGCGCGGCACCTGGGTGATCGTGTGGCCGACCAGGCCGCCGGTGCACGATTCGGCGCTCGCCATCTGCCAGCCGCGCTTCACGAGCTGGCGGCCAAGGCGCCGCGCAGCCGCGTCGAGCTCCTCGTCCGTCGGCGGGCGGTCCGCCGTCATCGGCCTTGCGGATACACGGAGATACGCTCGGCAGGCGCACCAGCTCTCATCGGTAGTTCGTGAACTGCAGGGCGACCGGATAGTCGAGCGCCCTGAGGTCGGCGATCACCGCCTGGAGCTCATCGCGCGACTTTGCCGAGACGCGCACGGCGTCGCCCTGGATGACCGGCTTCGACTTGGGAAAGCCCTCGCGGATGCGCTTCGAGAGCTCCTTTGCCTGCTCGCTCGTCAGCCCGCGTCTGAGCTTGACCTCCTGGCGCACGGTGCCACCGCCGGCCGGCTCGATCTTGCCCCAGTCGAAGATCTTGAGCGAGAGGCCGCGTCGCACGGCCTTCGACTCGAACAGGTCCTTCGCCGCTCCTGCGCGGTAGTCGTCATCAGCAGTGAGCGTGAGCGCGTCCTTGCCCAGCTCGAACGCGACCTTGCTGCCCTTGAAGTCGTAGCGCGTCGCGATCTCGCGGCGTGCCTGGTCCAGCGCGTTGACCAGCTCTTGCTGGTCGAAGTCGCTGACCACGTCGAACGAGGCGTCTCCTGCCATAGCTCCCCTATCCTCCTGTCAATCGGCGGGACGCGTGATGCGCCACTCGACCACCGCTCCGCTGCTTCCCATGGCGCCGATGCTGAGGCCGTTGATCGTCAGCCGGACCGCACCGGCATTGCCGGCCCGGATCCGCAGCTCCCGCGTGGCGTTGAGTGCCACGCTCTCGCCGTCAGCGGCGATGCTGCCCGATACGTCCTCGACGCGCGCCCCATCCTGGTCGATCTCGAGGTAGGACTGGCCGCCCTCGAGCCTCAGGGTACCGCCCAGGCCGGCAGCGGGCTGCACGATCACACGCCGAATGACGGGCTCGCCGCTCGCCGGCGTGACGGTCACGTCCCATGTGCCCGGGCCAAGGTCAAGGCTGCCGGCGAAGGCACCGGCGGCATCGATTCCCACGGTGGCCGGCGGCGGGGGCGTCGGCGACGCAGGCGTGACGGCGACGGTACTCCCGCCCGCATCGGTCACGGCGAAGGTCGGTGCGGCGGCCGAGACGAGCAACGCGGTCACCTCCAGCGTCGAGCCGGGGGTGCCCGTACCCGCCAACGACACCGGGCTCCCCAGCGTCGCGTCGGCCTCCGGCTGGGTCAGCGTGATCGGGTCGAGCGTAGGGCTCGCGCTGGCCGCCGCCTCGCCCACCACCTGCACGGTGCGCATGACGGGATCCGAGTCACGGTCCGTGACCGGATCGTAGGCCGTGAGCTCGATGACGTTCGATCCGGGGACGAGGCTGACGGTGACCTCGAAGTCGCCGCGCGCGTCGGCCATGACCACGGGATTCTCGCGCAGGCCGCTGATGGTGACCCGCGCGTTCGGGGCCGTGCTGCCCCGGACCGTGATCGTGTCGCCGACATGGGCGGCCACGTCGCCGGCGGGCTCGAGCACGCGGAGCTCCGGCATCCGGGCGAAGTTGAAGAGCTGATAGCCGAGCACGACGATCAGGGTTCCGACGAACAGAGTGAGGATGGCGCCGACGACCGCAGCCGGCGTAACGACGAAGGTGCGCGAGCGGCGCACGGCGATGGGCCGTGGCGGAGCGGGCGACACCGGACGATCGGGCGTGCCGGAGGTCGCCTCGAGCCGGTAGAGGTCGATCAGGTACTCGGGGTCGAGCCCCAGGTACGCGCCATAGTTGCGGAGGAAGCCCTTGGTGTAGACGGCGCCCGGCAGCTCGCGGTACTCGCCCCGCTCGAGTGCCGACAGGTAGCGCTCCCGGATCTTCGTGTCGCGCTCGACCCTGGAGAGGTCCACCCCCTTAGCCTCGCGGGCGGTACGGAGCACCTCCCCGAGCTTGTGGACCTGGTTGGTCACGGGTCGGCGTCCTCGTCGGGGCCGATGTCGCCGCCCCAGCCATCAGGGGTCACGAGCACCTCGCGGAAGCGGCTGCCGTCGGCCGGCCCCACGATGCCGCGGTCCTCCATCTGGTCGAGGATGCGGGCGGCCCGGGCGTACCCGATCCGCAACCGTCGCTGGAGCAGCGAGGCCGATGCCTTGTCCGAGCGGCGCACGATGTCGACTGCCTGGGTCAGGAGCGCATCGGAGTCGTCGTCCTCGTCCTGCTCCCCTGGGCGCCCGCCCGGCTTGCCGTCACGGCGAGACGCAGTGATCTCTGGCCGGTACTGCGGTCCGCCCTGGGCGCGCCAGTGCCGCGCCACGGCCTCGATCTCGGCATCGGTCACGAGCACGCCCTGGAGCCGAACCGCGCGCGGCGCATCGATGGGCTGGTACAGCATGTCGCCACGCCCGAGGAGGTCCTCGGCACCGATCGTATCGAGGATCGTGCGGGAGTCGACGCCCGACGTCATCGCGAACGCGATGCGGCTCGGGATGTTGGCCTTGATGAGGCCGGTGATGACCTGGACCGACGGGCGCTGGGTGGCGACGACGAGGTGGATGCCGGTGGCGCGGGCCAGCTGGGCGATGCGGGTGATCGTGGCCTCAACCTCGTAGGCGGAGACCATCATCAGGTCGGAGAGCTCGTCGATGATGATGACGATGTACGGCATCCGCGGCTGCCCGGCGCGCAGCGCCTCGTTGTACCCGGCGATGTTGCGCACTCCACGCGAGGCGAACTCGGCGTAGCGGCTCTCCATCGTGCCGATCGTCCACTTCAGGGCGTTGACCGCCTTGTCCGGCTCGACGATGACCTCGCACAGCAGGTGCGGGATGCCCTTGTACTGTGCGAGCTCGACGCGCTTGGGGTCGATCAGGATCAGCTTCACCTCGGCCGGTGTGCTGTTCATGAGGATGCTGTCGATCAGCGCATTGACGCAGACGCTCTTGCCCGACCCGGTCGCCCCGGCGATGAGCAGGTGCGGCATCTTGGCGAGGTCGGCGCTGAACGGCTGGCCGGCTACGTCCTGGCCGAGCGCGAAGGCGAGCTTCGACTTCTTCGAGGCCTCCACGTGGATGCGGCTGGCAAGGACCTCCTTGAGCGTCACCAGGTCGAAGGCCGAGTTCGGGATCTCGACGCCCACATACGGTTCTCCCGGGATCGGCGCCTCGATCCGGATGCTGCGCGCGGCCAGGGCCAGGGCCAGGTTGTCGGACAGGCCCTCGATGCGGCTCAGCTTGATCCCGGGATCCACGTCGAGCGCGTACTGGGTGACGACCGGTCCCTCCTGGATGCGGGCCACCTTCACGCCGATGCCGAAGTGGGCGAGTGTCTCGCGGATGCGCTGCCCCTTCGCGGTGAGGTCCATCTGGGCCGCCGACGACTCCGGCGCATCGGCCAGCAGCTCGAGCCCCGGCAGATCCCACGAGCGCTCGACCGCTTCGAGCGCGGCATCTGCCCCTTCTCCGGGAGCGGCCTCGGCCAGGTGCGCCTTCTCGGTGTTCTCGAGCTCTGCGGTCGCCACGCTCGCCGCCAGCTCATCTACGGCGATGGGGACGGCCACGTGCCGCGGGACGCCGGTGGCCGATGCCGGGCCCGGGCGCTCGCGACGAACGATCACCGGCGGTTCCTCGTCGACGTCGGTGCCACCGGCCAGGCGGTCTCGCATGCGGTCGATCAGGCCGGGTCTCCCGTCGGCGCTGCTCGCCTCGGCCTGGGCCCGAGCCTCTGCGCCGCGTGGTCGTCGGGCGGCGGCACGACGCGCGTCGTCCGCCTCGCGCTCGTTGCGCTCGTCCCGCTGGGCGAGGTAGGCGGCCACGAGGTCGCCGATCGTCATGTTGAAATACAGCAACAGGCCGACCGCCGTCAGCAGGCCGAGGACGATCCACGCGCCGGCTGTCCCGACCGCACCGCTGAGAAGGGCGCTGACGCCGAACCCCAGCGCTCCCCCACCCTCGCCGGTGGCGACCGCAGCCGCTCCGCCGCCGACGGCGAGGTGGAACATGCCGAGCAGCGCCAGGGCGACGAGCGCCGCGCCGGTGGCGGCCATCCAGCGCTCGGCCGGCATCGTCTTCATCCAGAGCATGAGCGCGAAGCCGGCGAGGAGTGGCGGGGCGAAGGCGATCCCCCATCCGAGGGCGGTCGAGAGCAGGCCGTGCCACGGGCGCACGATCGCGCCGGCATCGGGCGCGAAGAGCGCAATGACGCTGACGATCGCGAGCAGCAGCAGCACCAGCGCCAGGGCCTCCCGCACGAAGCGGCCGCTGACGACCACCGGGCTCTTCTGTCGGCGGCGCGTCGTCCGCCTGCGGGTCGTCCTCCGTCGGGTTGCCACGGGGCGGGTCAGACCTCCAGCACGATTGGCAGGATCATCGGTCGGCGCTTGGTGCGCTGGTGGAAGTATCGGCTCAGCGTGTCGCGGATCTTGGTCTTGACGTACCCGGCCTCGGCGGTGTGCTCGTCCTCGTGGCGCTGCTGGAGCGCCTCGAGCAGGTGATCGCGGGCGGAGGCCATGAGCGGATCGTCGGGGTCGGACAGGAAGCCGCGGCTGACGAGGTCGGGCACGCCGACCGGCTGGCCGGTCTTGGCATCGATCGTGAGGGCGACCATCACCACGCCGTCCGATGCCAGCATGCGGCGGTCGCGCAGAATGACGCCGTCGATGCCGTCGATGGCGGCGATGCCGTCCACCAGCACGGCCCCGGCCGCGACGGCGTCGGCCATGCTCGCCCGCTCACCGTCGAACGCGACGACGTGGCCGTTTTCGAGGATGAAGATCTTGTCGACGTCGACGCCGGCGCCCTCTGCCAGCAGCGCGTGCTGCACGAGCATGCGGTACTCGCCGTGGATCGGGATGAAGTGGGTCGGATTGACCAGCCCGAGCATGAGCTTGAGCTCCTCGCGCGAGCCGTGCCCGGAGACGTGGCAGTGCACGAGCGGCTCGTAATGGACCATCGCCCCCTCCTTGAACAGGTTGTCGATGGTCTTGGCCACCGCCTCCTCGTTGCCGGGAATCGGCGAGGCGGAGACGATGACCGTGTCGCCGGGCTCGATGGTGATGTTGCGATGGTCGCGGTTGCTCATCCGCGTCAGCCCGCTCATCGGCTCGCCCTGGCTGCCGGTCGTCATGACCACCAGTTCCTCTTTGGGCAGTCGCTGGAGCTGCTCCTTGCGCACGAAGGTGCCGTCGCGTCCGTCGAGGTAGCCGCGCTCGAGCGCGATGGCCGTGTTCTGCTCCATGCTGCGGCCGATCGCCACCATCTTTCGGCCGTGGGCCGCGGCGGCGTCGATCACCTGCTGCACGCGACCGATGTTGGATGCGAAGGTGGCGACGATGACGCGCCCGGGAGCCTCGCCGACGAGCCGCTGCAGGCTCTCCCCGACGGTCGTCTCGGACAGGGTGTAGCCGTCCTTCTCGGAGCGGGTGGAGTCGGAGAGGAGGAAGTCCACCCCGCGGTTCCCGATCTCGGCGATCAGGCCCATGTCCGCGCGCCTGCCGTCGGGAGGGGTGTGGTCGAACTTGAAGTCGCCGGTGTGCACGATGGTGCCGAGGCGGGTGACGATGGCGTAGCCGACGCCGTCGGGGATCGAGTGGTTCACCCGGAAGGGCGTGATGCGGAAGCCCCCGATCGCGAACTCGATGCCCGGCTCCACGACGTGCAGCGGTGTCGACTCGAGCAGCTTGTGCTCGCGAAGCTTGCCCTGCACCAGCCCCTCGGTCAGGCGCGTGGCGTAGATCGGCGTGCCAGGGATCTTCGGCAGCACGTACGGCAGGGCGCCGGTATGGTCCTCGTGGCCATGGGTCAGGATGATCCCGCGGACGCGGTCGCGGTTCTCCTCGAGATAGGTGACGTCGGGGATGACCAGGTCGATGCCGAGCATCTCCGGCTCGGGGAAGGCAAGGCCGCAATCGACGACGAGAATCTCGTCGTCGATCTCGATGAGGGTGATGTTCTTGCCGACTTCGCCCACCCCGCCGAGCGGGATGATGCGCAGGGAATCGGACATGGAGGCTCCTAGAAGAGGGTCATCTGTTCGGCGTCATCAGCGACTTCGCTCCCGTTCGTCGGGACCACCGCCTCCTCCGCCTGGATCGAGGCCGACCGCTCGTCGCTGAGCGCTCGGCGCGCGTCCAGCAGCGCCGCCGGCAGGCCACGGATGTCGCGGAACAGCGTCTCGCGCAGCGAGGCCTGGTGCAGCGCCGCAGCAGGATGGTACATCGGGAAGATGTGCTGACCGGTGTAGGAGCGACGCAGCCGGCCATGAACCCCGCCGATCCGCGCCCCCGGCAGATAGCGCTGGAGGGAGTGCCGGCCGAGGGTGACGACGACCGACGGGTCGAGGGCGCGCTCCTGCGCCTCGAGGTAGGTGGCGCAGGTTGCGACCTCGACCGGCTCCGGGTCGCGGTTGCCGGGCGGGCGGCACTTCACGACGTTCGTGATGAAGACGTCCGCGCGCTCCCAGCCGATGGCATGCAGGAGCTCTGCGAGCAGCTCGCCGGCCGGTCCCACGAACGGCCGGCCGGTGGCGTCCTCCCGCGCGCCGGGACCCTCGCCGACAAGGAGGACGTCGCTGAGAACGTTCCCCTCGCCTGGGACGGTGTGCGTGCGGCCGCGCGCCAGCGGGCATCGGGTGCAGCCACGGATCGTTCCCGCGATCTGCTCCAGCGCCGCCGCGCCGCCTCCTGTCGAGCCGCCCGCGATGCCCATCCAGCGCGGCCGCTCGGTCTCAGCTGCGGTCGCCCGCCTTGGCCATGTGCCGCTCCATCGCCGCGCGGCGGCTCAGGTTGACGCGGCCCATGCGGTCGATCTCGGTCACGATCACCATCAGCTCGTCGCCGATGCTGACCACGTCCTCGACCCGCGGCACCCGGTAGTCGGCGAGCTGGCTGATGTGGACCAGGCCCTCCTTGCCGGGCAGGATCTCGACGAAGGCGCCGAAGTTCATGATCCGGGTCACCTTGCCGAGGTACTCCTTGCCGACCTCGACGTCCTTGGTCAGGCCCTCGATCCAGGCGATCGCCTTCTGGGCGGCCTCGCCGCTCGTGGCGGCAATCTGGATCGTGCCATCGTCCTCGACGTTGATCTGCGTGCCCGTCTCGGCCGTGATCTGGCGGATCACCTTGCCGCCGGCGCCGATCACGTCGCGGATCTTGTCGACCGGGATCTTGAGGGTCGTGATGCGTGGCGCGTACTGGCTCAGCTCCTCGCGGCTGGCGCTGATGACCTCGGTCATCTTGCCCAGGATGTGCAGCCGCGCCTCACGCGCCTGGTCGAGCGCGTCACGCATGATCTCGGTCGTGATGCCGCCGACCTTGATATCCATCTGGAGCGCGGTGACGCCCTCCGAGGTGCCGGTCACCTTGAAGTCCATGTCGCCGTAGGCGTCCTCCTTGCCAGTGATGTCGGTGAGGACGGCGTATCGGCCGGATTCCTTGTCGGTGATGAGGCCCATCGCCGCGCCGGCGACCGGCGCCCTGATCGGCACGCCGGCATCCATGAGGGCCAGCGTGGAGCCGCATGTCGAGGCCATCGAGGTCGACCCGTTCGAGCTGACCACCTCGGACACGACGCGAATGACGTACGGGAACTCGTCGACGCTCGGCAGGACGGGCAGCAGCGCCCGCTCGGCGAGCGCGCCGTGGCCGATCTCCCGCCGGCCGGGACCGCGCATGAACTTCGCCTCCCCGACCGAGTAGGGCGGCATGTTGTAGTGGTGCATGTAGCGCTTCTCGGTCTCCGGCGAGATCGTGTCCATGCGCTGCACGTCGCTGGACGGCCCGAGCGTCGCGATGGAGAGCGCCTGGGTCTGGCCGCGGGTGAAGAGGCCCGAGCCGTGGGTGCGCGGCAGGACGCCGACCTCCACGCTGATGGGTCGGACCGTCTTCGTGTCACGGCCGTCGATGCGCACGTTCTCGCTCAGCACGAGCTCCCGGACGGTCGCCTTGGTCACGACGTCCATGAGCGGTGCGCCGATGCCGTGGCGTCGCCGGATATCCTCCATGCGCTCGCCCTGCTCGGACCGGTCGTAGGTCTCGCGCGCACGACGCACCTCGCCGGCGATGTCCTCGCGCAGCGCGTCGAGGCGCTCGGCGAGGCCGCTGGTGAAGTGTAGGAAGATCTCGACCGTCGCCTCGGCATCGGGCATCGCCCGGTGCGCGGCGGCATGGTCGCGGCCGAACAGGAAGCGGACGAGGTCGGCGAGCTTGTAGGCCCCGGCGTCGGGGTACAGCTGGTACCCGAGCTCGAGAGTATCGAATACCGCGCTCGGCGCCCATTTCTTGTCGTTCGGCAGGTGGCGCAGCAGGAACGGGACGTCGAACGAGGTGTTGTGCGCCACGACCGGCGTCTCCCCCACCCAGTCGACGAAGCGGCCGAGCACCTCGGACGCCGTTGGGGCGCTGGCGACGTCATCGGTCCTGATGCCGTGCACCTGGTGGCCGACGATCGGACGCCCGGGGTTGACGAGCGACTCGAACCGATCCACGACCTGCCCGTCGCGCAGCCGCTGCGCGGCGATGTCGACGATGTAGCCATTCTCCGGCTTGATCGAGGTCGTCTCGAGGTCGAACACCACGAACTCGTTCCGACCCTCGGCCAGCAGCTTCCCGAGCTGGGCGACGGAGCCGGCCTTGGGGCCGATGAACGGCTCCTTCTTCGGCGCACCGGCCGAGGCGACCAGCCTGTCCTGCAGCTCGATCGACTTCTGGAGCTCGCGATGGCCATAGGCGATCGCATCGGCCATGACGCTCTCGGGCAGGATCTTGGCGCCGGCCTCGACCATCATGACGGCGTCTCGCGTGCCGGCGACCACGAGGTCGAGCTCGCTCTCCGCGAGCTGGGTGTTGGTCGGGTTCGTCACGAACTCGCCGCCGATGCGACCGACGCGGACGGCTCCGATCGGGCCCTGGAACGGGATATGGCTGATGCTCAGCGCCGCCGATGCGCCGTTCAGCGCCAGGATGTCCGGGTCATTCTCCTGGTCGGTCGAGAGGACCGTCAGGACGACCTGGACGTCGTTGAAGTAGCCCTTCGGGAAGAGCGGGCGGATCGGCCGGTCGGTCAGGCGCATGGCCAGGATGGCCGCCTCCGACGGGCGCGACTCGCGCTTGATGAAACCGCCCGGGATCTTGCCCGCGGCGTACATTCGCTCCTCGTAGTCGACGGTGAGCGGGAAGAAGTCGGCGCCCTCGCGGGCCTCCTTGCTGGCGACCGCGGTCGCCAGGACGACGGAGTCGCCGTATCTGACGATGACCGCGCCGTCCGCCTGCTCGGCGAGCTTGCCGGCCTCCATGCTGAAGACCTGGCCGCCGATCTCGGCTTCGTGTTTGACTGCCACTTAATTCATTCTCCTGATGTTCGATGCGGCATCCGGCGCTCTTCGTTGTCCCGCGGCGCGCTCGCTCGAGCGCAGGCGTCAGGCGGGGGCGGATGCCCTTGGTTGGGTCGTGATGCGAGACCCGGAGCCGTCTCGGCCCTGGGTCGATCGCGTGCGGTGTCTAGCGGCGCAGCCCCAGGCTGCTGATGACGGCGCGGTATCGGTCGACGTCATTCCGAACAAGGTACGCAAGCAGCCGCCGGCGCTGCCCGACGAGCTTCAAGAGCCCGCGGCGCGAGTGATTGTCCTTCGGAAAGCTGCGCAGATGTTCCGTCAGCGACTTGATCCGCTCGGTGAGAAGCGCAATCTGCACCTCGGGTGATCCGGTATCGCCCTCGTGCGTGGCGTATTCGTCGACGATTGCGCTCTTCGCGTCCTTGGCGAGCGGCACGTATTCCTCCACCATTCTTTCCATTAGCTTCGGAAGTTTACCAGAGGGGGCCTGATCTGGCGATCAGCGGCCGAGGCGGCGGCGGGCGCCGGCCTCGTCGGCCCGCATCTGCGCGACGAGTGCCTCGACCGATTCGAACCGTCGCTCCTCGCGCAGCCTATCGTCGAGCTCGACGTCCATGGCCGCGTCGTACAGGTTGCCGTCCCAGTCGAGGAGGTACGCCTCGACGAGCACGCGGCCGTCGTCGTGGAAGGTCGGCCGCACGCCGACGCTCACGAGCGCGGGATGGTCGGGTCCGACTCCGCGCTCCGCGACGCTCACCCGGCCGAGGTAGATGCCGAGCGCGGGCAATGCCGCGGAGTAGTCGAACGCCATGTTCGCCGTCGGGAAGCCGAGCTCGCGACCGCGCCTGTCGCCATGGACGACCCGGCCGCGCAGCAGCGGTGCCGATCCGAGGAGCGCCGCCGCCGCGCCGACGTCGCCGGCGCGCAGCAGGTCGCGAATGCGCGACGACGAGACGGGAACGCCGTCGACGATGAGCGGTTCCACAGTGACGGCGTCAAAGCCCTCGGTCGCGCCGATCTCGGCAACGCGTTCCAGGGTCCCGGCCCGGTTGCGGCCGAACGCGCTGGTCGGCGTCATGGCCACGGCGCGCAGCTCGAGAGCGGGGCCGAGTCCGGCCAGGAAGGCCTCGGGTTCGAGCGACCGGAGCGCGTCGTCGAAGCGGATCTCGACGGCGTGGTCGATCCCCGCCTCCTCGAGGCGTTCCAGCGTCACCTCCGGCGGCAGGAGTCGCTGCACGATCGTCCCCGGCCGGACGACCTCGTCGGGATGCGGGCTGAACACGAGCGCCACGCTCGCGGCATCTCGATCGCGGGCGGCAGCGGCCGTGGCCGCGACGACCTGGCGATGCCCCAGGTGCACGCCGTCGAACGCGCCCAGCGTGACCACCGCCGGGCCGATGGTCGGAAGCTCGTCCAGCCCGCGGGCGGTCATCGGGCTTCGCCGGGTGGGAGGACCTTCTCGGGCTGCAGGACCCCACCCCTCAGCGCGCCGATGCCCAGGAGCTCCCCGCCGGCGAACACCGCCCGTCGCCCGTCAGCGCGGCCCCCGCCGATCGCCGACGGCGAGCCGTTGGCGAACGCGCGCGCCGCGTCGGGGTCCACCGAGACGTGCGGCAGGTCGAGCAGCGCCCCGACCGGCAGGACGGCGTCGGCGAGCCTGCCATTCGCGGCAAGCGTCTCCAGGCGCTCAGGCGAGATGGCGTCCTCGACGCGGAGGCCGGCCGCCTCCGTCCGGCGCAGGGCGGACAGGTAGCCGCCACTGCCGAGGCGGTCGCCGAGGTCGCGGGCCAGGGACCGCACGTACGTCCCCGCGTGGCAGCGCAGGTCGATGCGCAGCGTCGCACCCTCGGCGTCCGGGATGAACGCGAGCAGCTCGATCGCATGGATCGTCACCGAGCGGGCCGGAAGGTCGATCGGCGTGCCCGAGCGGGCCGCGCGATGCGCCGTCCGGCCGCCCTGCTTCCGGGCGCTGAACGCCGGCGGGACCTGGTCGAAGGTCCCGACGAAGGTCGCGAGGGCCGTGCGCACGGCGTCCCGGCCCGGGATCGGCCCGTCGCCGGGCTCGATCGTGCCCTCGGCGTCGTCGGTCTCGCTGCGCCCACCCAGGCGGATCATTGCGTCGTAGCGCTTTCCTCCGCCGGTCAGCTCGGCGCTGAACCGCGTGGCTGCGCCGACCAGGATCGGGAGCACCCCCGATGCGAGAGGATCCAGCGTGCCGGCGTGGCCGATGCGCCGCGTTCCGGTCAGGCGTCGCATGAGGCTGACCATGTCGTGGCTCGTCGGGCCGACTGGCTTGTCGAGGTTAACGACCCCGAGCATCGGCTCGGTCGAGCTCTCGTTCGCACTCGGCGAGCACGCGCACCCCCGCCTCGGCCAGCGGCGCGTCGACACTGCAGCCTGCGGCCCGGGCATGCCCTCCCCCGCCGAAGGCGGAGGTGATCGCCACCGCATCCGCGCGCGCCGACGTGCGCACGCTGACGCGCGTGTGCGAGGAGTCCACCTCCTTGAACAGGACGGTGATGTCCGCACGCTTCGTCGTAGCCAGCAGGTCGATGAACCCCTCGGAGGCGACCGGGTCGGTCCCGGCCTCGGCAAGCATGGCGGTCGTCATGGCCGCGTGGACGATGCGCCCGTCACAGCGCTGCGCCATCCCCGCCATGATCCGGCCCCACAGGGCAAGCGTGCTGAATGGCTTGTCCGCGTAGATCGACCGGTGGATGGCCGACAGCGGCGCTCCGGCCTCGAGGAGGTCCGCGGCGACGCGGAGCGTGCGCGGCGTCGCGTTTGGATGAGAGAAGGTGTGCGTGTCCTGCACGATTCCGGCGGTCAGCACGGTGGCGATCTGGAGGTCGATCTCCAGACCCAGGTCCGGGATGAGGAGCGCGACCATCTCGCACGTCGCCGCCGCGGCCGGATCGACCCACGCGACGCTGGCCCCCTCCCCGTCGTTCGAGACGTGATGGTCGACGTTGATGATCCGCGCGCGGGCCAGCCAGTCCGCGGCGTCCGCAACCACGGCACCCGTCCGGGAGAGCGGCCCGTCGACCACGATCGCCAGGTCCGGCTTGAGCTGTGGCGTGCGCCGCACATCGGCAGCACCGGGCAGGTCGACCAGCGATGGCGGCACCGGATCGGCGGCGACGACCTCCGCCTGCTTGCCGAGCCGCTCGGCGGCGATTCGCAGCGCCAGTGCAGAGCCGAGGGAGTCGGCGTCCGGGTTCTCGTGGCAGATGGCGGTGATGCGCGATGCGCCCCGGATCGCCTCGACAACGGCCTCGCGGCTCACGGGCGGTTCTCGTTCTCGATCTCGCGCAGCAGCCGCAGGACTCGGTCGCCTGCCTCGATCGAGTCGTCGAGGCGGATGACCAGCTGCGGCACGTGGCGCACGGTCAGCCGCCCTCCGAGCTGGCGGCGGAGCCATGGCGCGGCATCGGTCAGAGCCTTCATCGTCTTCTGGCGTTCCACCTCGGTGCCCATGATGCTGACCCATACCTTGGCGGTGCCCAGGTCACGAGCGGTCTCGACGCGTGTGATCGTCGCGAACCCGAGGCGCGGGTCCTTCATCTCGCGCTGGAGCAGCTCGGCGAGCTCGGCTCGGATCTGGCTGTCGAGCCGATCCGTACGCTGGCTCATCGGCTAGGCGCCCTCGGTCACCATCTGGTAGCACTCGATGACGTCGCCCTCCGCGATGTCATCCGCGTCGAGCCCGATGCCGCACTCGAAGCCGGTTGCGACCTCGCGGACGTCGTCCTTGAAGCGCTTGAGCGAGGTGATCCGCGTGTCGGCCAGCAGCTGGCCGGCCCGGAAGAGGCGCGCCTGGCCGCCGCGCACGATGCGCCCGTCGGTGACGTACGAGCCGGCCACGTTGCCGGCACGCCCGGCCTTGATCACCATCCGCACCTCGGCGTGGCCCTCGACCTGTTCGATCAGCTTCGGCGTCAGGAGTCCCTGGAGTGCCTGGCCGATGTCGTCGGTCAGCTTGTAGATCACGTCGTAGATCCGCACGTCGACCCCGGTCGCCTCGACCGAGCGTTGGGCACCCGCGTCGAGCTTTGTGTTGAAGCCGATGACGACCGCGTCCGAGGCGGAGGCGAGGTTGATGTCGCTCTCGTTGATGTCGCCGGCGCCCTCTCGCAGGATGTTGATCCGCACCTCGGCCGTGTTCAGGCGCTCGACTGAATGCCGGATCGCGCCGAGCGAGCCCTGCACGTCGGTCTTGAGCACGACCCGCAGCTCGGCGACCTCGCTGTCCTTGATCTGGGCGCTGATGTCCTCGAGGCTGCTCACCTTCTGGCCGTCGGCACCCGCGGCGACGCGGTCGGCCGCCTCGCCGGCGTCCCGGGCCGTCTTCTCGTCGCTCACGACGCGCAGGATGTCGCCCGCCTCCGGCAGGCCCTGCAGGCCGATGATCTCGACCGCCGACGCCGGCCCGGCCTCCTTGACCCGCTTGCCGGCCGCGTTGTTGAGGGCACGGACCCTGCCCCAGGTCCGGCCGACGCTCACGACCTGGCCGACCTTCAGCGTGCCGGTCTGGACGAGCACGGTGGCCACGTTGCCGCGACCCTTGTCGACCTTCGACTCGACGATCGTGCCGATGGCGTCGCGCTCCGGGTTCGCCTTGAGATCCTGGAGGTCGGCGACGAGCAGCACCATCTCCATCAGGTCGTCGATCCCGGTGCGCTGCTTCGCGCTCACCGGCACGGCGATCACGTCGCCGCCGTACTCCTCGATGAGGACCTTGTTATCAGCCAGCTCCTGCTTCACCCGGTCGGGGTTGGCGTCGGGCTTGTCGACCTTGTTGATCGCCACGATCATGGGCACACGCGCCGCGCGGACGTGGTCGATCGCCTCCTTGGTCTGGGGCATGACGCCGTCGTCGGCCGCGACCACGATGATCGCGATGTCGGTCACCTGGGCGCCGCGGGCGCGCATGGCGGTGAACGCCTCGTGGCCGGGCGTGTCGAGGAACACGATGCGCTTGCCGTTGTGGACGACCTCGCTGGCGCCGATATGCTGCGTGATCCCGCCGCTCTCGCCGGACGCGACCTTCGTCTCGCGCACCGCGTCGAGCAGGCTCGTCTTGCCGTGGTCGACGTGACCCATGACGGTGACGATGGGCGCGCGCGTCACCAGCTTCGTCGGGTCGTCATCCGTCCACAGCGTCGGCTTGCCCTCGCCCTCGCCCGGACCGCCGGGCGTGACGAGATCCTGCTCGCTGGCGGCAACTGCCGCGGCGCGCTCGGCGGCACCGCCCTCCGTCGCCTCGAACCCGAGCTCCGCCGCAACGAGCGAGGCGGTGTCGAAGTCGATCGCCTGGTTCACGGTGGCGAAGATGCCGTTGCGGATGAGGACGTTGATGATCTCGGCGATGCTGACGCCGAGCGTCTCGGCGAAGTCCTTGACGGCGATCGAGCTCGGCAGCTCGATCGGTCCGGCGGGACGAACGGGCGCCTGCGCCTCCAGCAGCGCGGCGGCGGCACCCCCGGTTCGCTTGCGCTGCGGCCGCGGCCCGCGGCGTGGTCGGTATCTACGTGGTGGCATGTGTCGTTCCCTCGAACTCGAGCGTTCCGGGCGCGGGCTCCGCGCCGAGCGCTCGCTTCACTGCGGCCGCGCTGCGCTCGCCGTCGCGGCAGGCCGCCTGCTGGCAGATGTATGTTCCGCGACCGGACACCCTTCCGGTCTCGTCGAGGCGGATGGAGCCGTCGACGGTCCGCACGATCCGCGTCATCTCGCGCTTCGGGTTGACCTGGCGGCAGACGGCGCACGTGCGCGTCGGGACGTGGTCAGGTCGTCGCTTCGGCATCGGCTGCTGCCTCCTGATGGGCATCCTGATGAGCCTCCCCGTGCGGCCCCTCGTCCGCGTGGTCGCCGCCGGCGGCCGCCGTCGCGACTCCGGTCTCGGAGCGGATGTCGATGCGCCAGCCGGTCAGCTTGGCCGCCAGGCGGGCATTCTGCCCCTCCTTGCCGATCGCCAGGCTCAGCTGCCGCTCCGGCAC
Source organism: Chloroflexota bacterium (assembly GCA_013697395.1). Classification (GTDB taxonomy): domain Bacteria; phylum Chloroflexota; class Limnocylindria; order QHBO01; family QHBO01; genus JACDBZ01. The sequence goes on from JACCWY010000228.1 coordinate 21,581, forward strand.
GATCACGTTGGCGATCTTGTGCTCCTCGTCGATGCGCACGGTGACCACCTCGGCCGGCGAGAGGGCCTCGGCCACGAAGCGACCGGGGTCCTCGTCCCACAGGACGATGTCGACCTTCTCGCCGTTGAGCTCGGCCACGATCGACTGGATCCGCGCGCCACGCTGGCCGACGGCCGCGCCCTTGGCATCCACGCCCTGCTGGCGGCTCTCGACCGCGACCTTCGAGCGGCTCCCCGCCTCGCGCGCGATGCCGCGGATGACGACGGTGCCGTTGAAGATCTCGGGGATCTCCATCTCCATCAGGCGGCGCAGGAATCCGCGGTGCGTGCGGCTGGCGACGATGACGGGGCCGCGCGTGGTGCGCCGCACCTCCATGACGTACACCTTGAGGTGCTGGCCGATGCGATATGCCTCGGCCGGCAGCTGCTCCGTGACGGCCAGGACGGCCTCGACGTCCTTGCCCATGTCGAGCACGACAGCCGAATCGGTGGTGCGCTGCACGGTGCCGGTCATGATCTCGCCCTCGCGGGCCGCGTACTGCTGGAAGACGACGTCGCGCTGCGCCTCGCGCAGTCGCTGCCGATAGACCTGCCCGGCCGTCTGGGCGGCGATCCTGCCCAGCTGCGCCTGCGTCACGTTCTCCGGCACGCGAACCTTGCCCCCGACACCCGTGGTCGGGTCGATCTTCTGGGCATCGGCGACCAGCATCTGGGACTCGGGATCCTCGATCTCCTCCGGCGTCGCGAGCACGTCGTACTCCCGGGCGACGCTGATCTCGCCGCTCTCCGGATTGACGGTCACCACCACGTTCTCGGGCGCGTCGGCATTGCGCCGATAGGCCGACTCGATTGCCTGCTCCAGCGTCTGGATCAGGATCTCCTGCGGCACACCCTTCTCGGCGTTCAGCTGGAGCAACGCTCCGATGAAATCTCGATTCATTGCGGCTCCTCGCTCCGCGCCGGATCAGAACACCCGGGACAAACAAAGACGTGGGATGGCGAACCGACCCACGTCTGAGGCACTCAGTTCAAATGTTGGTCCGTCTGGCCGGCCGAACCGTGCTGGAGTATACCCGATTGCCCCTTTCCGCGCCACGAGAGGAGCCGGACGGCCGCCTCGTACCCTACGCCGTGAGGAGTATGAAGATCGCGAGCGGGATAAGGTAGACGTCAAGGTCGGCCACTCGCTCAGCGCCCTGGCCCGCATCATGCGCCGGAGCACTGCGTCATGCGACGGGGACGCGCCGTGTGGCCAGCCAGGCCGTTGATCCTAGCCGCCGGTGAGCAGGCGCTGGATGTCCTGGATGCTGATCAGGATGATGAGTGCCATGAGGACGGCGAAGCCGGTCAGGTAGATGAGTGCCTCGCGCTCCGCGGGCAGCTTGCGTCGACGTGCCGACTCGAGCAGGACGACCG
>JACCWY010000245.1 GCA_013697395.1 Chloroflexota bacterium
TCCTCGAACGGGTGGGCCGGAGCAGGCGGCGCAGCATCTCCATCGTCGTCCCACGACTCCGCCCACGGGTCGTTGACCGGTGGCTCCGGCTCGGCCGGCAGGTAGTCGGCGCCGGGCGCGTCCGCCGGCGGCCAGTCGCCCCATCCCGACGTCGGGTCGGCCGTGCGCTCGCCCCAGGGATCGTCGGCAAACCACGGCTCCTCGCGCCGGGGTCGCGCGGGCACGCCGGGATCGTCGGCCGGCAACGAGTCGTCGCGGTCTCGCGGCAGTGGCCGGTCCCATGGGTCGCTCACTCGTGAAGACCACCGGGTACGCGGCTCACGCTGGCATCATAACGAAGGCCCACCACGACCACGCCCGCCAGGACCAACATCGAGCCGATGAACAGGCGCGCATCCATCTGCTCTCCGAGAAGCGTCACGCCGATGGCAATGCCCACCACGGGGAAGATGTAGGTGACCATGGTCGTCAGCGTGGCACCGATGTTCTCGATCAGGAAGAAGAACAGGATGTAGGCCACGAACGAGCCGAGGAGCCCGAGCCAGGCCAGGGACACGAGCGTGCTGGGCTCCGCCGGGACGATGACTCCGCCATCCGCGATGAGCGCGAGGACCCACATGTCGACGGCCGCGAAGATGAGGGTCCCGCCGGCCACGATGTAGCGGTGGTTGTGGCCGATCCGGTTGCGCGCATACGAGGCACCTGCAGCGTACGAGATGGCCGCAAGGACCACCGCCAGGGCTCCGATGAGCCCTGACAGGTCCGCCCGCAGGGTCAGCTCACGGGTAGCCAGGATGGCCGCGCCGATGAATCCGATCGCGAGCCCGGCGACGCGAAGCGAGGTCACCGGCTCGGTGCGCAGGACCAGGCCGGCGATGACGAGACTGAAGATCGGCACCAGCGAGTTGAGGACGGCCGCGGTCCCGGAGTCGACGAACTGCTCCGCCCAGCTGATGAGAAAGATCGGGATCGCGGCGTTGATCGCGCCCAGCACGACCAGCGCCATCCAGTCGCCGCCGGAGCGCGGCCACGGGACCCGAAGCAGCATGACGAGCGTGACCATGGCGACGGCGCCGAGCGACATGCGCCACGCGACCATCGTGGCAGGCGGGATCTCCTCCAGCGAGATCTTGATCCACGCGAACGATGAGCCCCAGATCAGGCCGAGCAGCAGGAAGGCAGCCGGAAGCAGCCACCTGGGACGATCGGACATCCGACAAAGGCTAGCGTAAGCGTGGTGCCGACGCTCCCCGGGCTCGGTCAGTCCGAGGCGGCCCACATGACGAGGCCGATCGCGACCACGCCGAGCACGAGACCGATGAAGGCTGCCGTGCCCTCGGGGCCCTCGCCGCCAACGGTCGGGAGGGCGGCGTTGATGACGCTGAGACCCACCACCATGTACCCGAGCCACAGGACAAAGGCCACGGCGGCGATGATTCCGCGCCTGTTTCGATCTCGAACCATGCTGGCCGGAATGCTAGCAGACCGATTCAGCCGGTCGCCGCGAGGCGGGCACGCTCCGGAACGCGGTGGAACAGGGCCTCGTCGGCGCGACCCTCGAGCATGCGCAGCTTCGCCGCCGCCACCAGGCCGATCGTCACCGAGTGACCGTCGTCGGCGCCAGCGGCCACCCGCCGCAGCGTCATCGTCCCGATGTGCTCGGCGACCTCCACGACCTCGAAGGCGTTCCCGGGGCGCACCCCGTTCTCCTGCAGGAAGGTCAGCAGGCGAGCGTCCTCCTCCGCCTCCTCGGTGACGCGCAGGACCGTCACGGTCGAGCCCGCGGCCGCAGCCGAGAGCGCAAGGCCGGCGGGACGGTCGGGCGTGTGGCCCTCGCGCGGGATCGGGTTACCGTGCGGGCAGGTCGGCGGCCGGCCCAGCAGGTCGTCGATGCGGTCCGTCACCCGGTCGCTCAGGGCGTTCTGGAGGTGATGCGCCTCCTCGTCGGCATCGGCCCATCCGAGCCCGATGACCTCCGTGAGCAGCCACTCGGACAACGCGTGGCGGCGGAACGTGCGTTCCGCCGCGGTCCGGCCGTGCTCGGTGAGATTGAGCTGGCGGGTTTCGGCGTCGACCGACAGCAGCCCCTCGCGGACGAGGCGCGTGACCATCTCGGAGACCGTCGCGGGGCTGACGCCCATTCGTTCGGCCAGCCGTGCGGCGATGACCGGCTGCCCCTCGCCGTGCATGTAGCGGATGGTCATCAGGTACTCGGCAGCGGCCTCGGTCGGCTGAGCTACGTCTTCGGCCGTTGTTGCCATGCCCTGATTCTAGTTTGGCGCCGGCCGAACGCGGCCTATGACGGACGCGCGACGCTGATGGCAGTCGCCTGGTTCAGGGCCGGCGTGTACGTGAACCCGGTCCGCGTGATCGCGCTCACCGTGAACACCACCGAAGGGGTCGCGCTGCGGGAGAGGTTGGCGCTCGTCACGCTGCACGTGCCGCTGGAGCCCGTCGTGCAGCTCGCGGACGTTCCGGGCGTCCACCCGCCGTTGACGACGGCACTGGGCAAGGCGGCTCCGGTGCCGTCGCGCACCGAGATGGTCACCGTCGCACGCCAGCTCTTGGAGCTGACCGTCCTCGCGGCCGCGGTCAGGCTCTGGATCCGCATCGTCGGCGCCGGCGCTGCGACGGTCACCGCCTGAGAGGCCGTGGATCTCGCGAGGTCGTCATCGGTCACCGTCAGGGTCACCGTGTACGTGCCGGCGGTCGCATAGGTGTGCGCCGGGCTCACCACCGAGGATCCGGTGCTGTCGCCGAACGCCCATGCGTGCGTCATCGTGCCGTCGGTGTCGGAGGATGTGTTCGTGAAGGTGCAGGCCAGGCCGCTGCAGCTCGACGAGAACGCGGCCGTGGGTGGGATGTTTACCGGCGCGATTACGGTGATGGACCGCTCCGCCGTCGCCGTCGCGCCATGCTCATCGGTCACGGTCAGGCGCACGGTGTACGGCCCGCCGGCGGGGTACGGATGCAGGGCAACGGCCTCCCCGGAACCGGTGCCGTCGCCGAAGTCCCAGACCTGGGTCAGCGGCCCGTCATCGGTCGACGTGCTCGTGAATGTGCAGGCCAGGCCCGTGCACGAGTCGGTGAAGGAAGCGATGGGGACCTGGTTCTGCGGGGCCGGGGGGAGCCATGAGTATCCGACCGACCAGCTGACGGCGGCGAGCTTCGCCTGGCCCGCGACGGAGGGGTGGAAGTAGTCGCCCGAGACGTCGGAGGCCAGGAACGGGGTGCTGTAGGCGGCCAATCCGTCCCAGAGGCAGCGCGGGGTGGCGGCGCAGACCTCGGAGAGGGAAAGATTGAAGTCGGAGTTGCGCTTCGCGACTCGGGCGCGGCGGTCCACGTCCGCCTGCGCCGTGGAGGTCGGGTTCGCGAGCAGCGACTGGCAGACGCCGCCGATGCTCCAGATGAATCGAGCCCAGAAGTTGCCCTTGAACAGGTCGTACAGGCCCTGCACGCGCGGGATGCTGGAGACGTAGACGTAGGTGTTCGGGCTGTTGCGCAGCTCCCCAAGCGCAGCCGCGAACTGGGAACGGAATGCCACGACATCGGTCATCTGCGACTCGGTCGGCGTGCAGACGTCATTCCCCCCGACCAGGACGGTGAGGTAATCAGGCTGCACCGCGACGGCGTTGGCCACCTGCTGCTGAAGGTTCGCCATCTTCGCGCCGCTGACCGCGAAGTTGAAGTTGCGTCCCTGGATGGGTGCCCCGGCGCTGAGGAGCCGCAGGTAATGGCTGTTGACGGTGCCGCTGGTGCCGGTCGACCAGGAGTTCTGCGGCGCATCGACGCCGAGCCCCCCGGCCGTGCTGGCCGCCTGCGTGATCGAGTCACCCACGGCGGCCATCGTGTCGGGGAGGGGCAGTGCCGGCGCTGCGGCGGCTGCGGCAGGCCGCACTCCCGCAACGAGCGTGAAGGTCAGGACGACGAGGATGAGGGCGCGCCGAACTCGGGACGCGGACACGGTGGGTTCCCCGCTGGGTCGATTCTCTCGATCCTACTCCCCGCGATCGCACATGTACATGACGTACCGCCCTTGCAGACTGCGTACGACCAGGGGCGTCAGTCTTCGGCCTTGCCTGACTGGTCGCGGATTGCGGTGACGACGTTCTCGTCGGCCAGCGTCGTCACGTCGCCGAGGTCGCGCTGCTCGGCGATGTCGCGCAGCAGGCGGCGCATGATCTTCCCCGATCGGGTCTTGGGCAGGTCCGGCGTGAACAGGATCTGTTTTGGCCGCGCGAACTTGCCGATCATCTCCGCCACGTGCTCCCGCAGCTTGCCCCCGAGCTCGTCCGAGGCCTCGAAGCCGGAGCGCAGGATCACGTAGCTGAAGATGGCCTGGCCGGTGAGCGGGTCGCTGCGGCCGACGACCGCGGCCTCGGCCACCGATGGATGCGAGACGAGCGCCGACTCGACCTCCGTCGTGCTGATCCGATGGCCGGAGACATTCATGACGTCGTCGACGCGCCCCAGCAGCCAGTAGTAGCCCTCCTCGTCGCGCTTGCAGCCGTCGCCGGGAAAGTAGCGCCCCGGATACTTCGACCAGTAGGTCTGCTCGTAGCGCTCGGGGTCGCCGTAGATGCCGCGCAGCATGGCCGGCCACGGCCGCTCGAGGACGAGGTAGCCACCACCGCCCAGCGGGACCGAGGTCCCGCCCTCGTCGACGACGTCGGCAACGACGCCTGGAAACGGGAAGGTGGCGGACCCGGGTTTGAGCGTCGTGATGCCGGGCAGGGGCGTGATCATGATCATGCCCGTCTCCGTCTGCCACCACGTGTCGACCACCGGGCAGCGGCCACCGCCGATCTCCTTCCAGTACCACGCCCACGCCTCGGGATTGATCGGCTCACCCACGCTGCCGAGCAGGCGAAGCGCCGAGAGGTCGTCGCCGGCGAACGCGTCGGCGCCGTACTTCATGAGCGCGCGGATGGCGGTCGGGGCGGTGTAGAGGATCGTCGCCCGATACTTCGCCGCGATCCGGGCCCATCGGTCCTTATCAGGAAAGTCGATGGCGCCCTCGTAGATGATCCCTGTCGCGCCGTTGGCGAGCGGCCCATACACGATGTAGGAGTGGCCGGTCACCCAGCCGATGTCGGCCATGCACCAGTAGACGTCGGACTCCGGCTTGAGATCGAAGGTGTACCGATGCGTCGCGCTCACCCCGGCGAGGTAACCACCGGTCGTGTGCATGATGCCCTTCGGCTTGGCCGTCGTGCCCGACGTGTAGAGCAGGTACAGCAGGTCCTCGGAGTCCATCGGCTCCGGATCCGCCGTCGTCGGCTGGTCGGCGATGAGGTCGTGATACCAGTGGTCCCGGCTCTCGTCCCAATCGACGGAGTCGTCGGTGCGCTTGACGACCACGCAGTGCCGGACCGATGAGGTACGGCCGATCGCGTCGTCCGCACTCTTCTTCAGCGGAACGGTCGCGCCCTTGCGGTAGCCGCCGTCAGCGGTGATGACGACCGTGCACTCGGCATCGTCGATGCGGTCGGCCAGCGCATCGGCACTGAAGCCACCGAAGACCACGGAGTGCGGCGCCCCGATGCGGGTGCAGGCAAGCATCGCGACCGGCAGCTCGGGGATCATCGGCATGTAGATGGCGACCCGGTCGCCCTTCTTCACGCCGAGGCCGCGAAGGGCATTCGCGAAGCGGCAGACCTCGTCGAGCAGCTCGGCGTAGGTGATCGTCCGCGTGTCGCCTGGCTCACCCTCCCAGAAATAGGCGACGCGGTCGCCCAGGCCGGCGCCCACGTGACGGTCCAGGCAGTTGGCGCTGACGTTCAGCTTGCCGCCGATGAACCACTTGGCGTACGGAGCTTCCCACGTATAGAGGTCCGTCCACGGCTCCATCCAGTCGAGCCGGTTGCCCTCCTCCGTCCAGAAGGCGCGGAAGCCCTCCTCTGAGGCCGTGCGGTCGTAGATCGACGCGTCGTTCAGCAGGGCGGCCCCGCGAAACTCGGGCGAAGGCTCGAAGGTGCGGTCCTCGCGCAGGAGGTTTTCGATTGCCTGGCGGGCGTAGCGCCCCTCGATCGACATGCGCGGATTCTAAACCCGCCCGGATGGTCTCCTTCGCGGCTCACCGCCCGTCGGGCCGGGCCGCGCGTGCCAACTGGCTGGCAGGCTTGACTCGGCAGTTAAATTGCAGGCGGCTAGCGGGGGCCGTGTTGCACAGGGCGGACAGAGAAGGTTGGGCCGTCGTCGTGAGGTAGCCACGCGCCGTGACCCTGGGTCGACCGAGCATCGACCATCGAGTTGGCCTGCACGACTTGCCTGGAGGTGAGATCCCGTGGCCACCACTGCCCAGAGTGCCCCGACCCGCGCGAGAACCTACGACTACAACATCCCCTTCGTCATCGGCGCATCGGCCGCCGGCACGATGATCGAGTGGTACGACTTCTACCTGTACGGCGTCCTCGCGATCCTCTTCGCGTCGCAGTTCTATCCGCCCGGCAACGAGGTCGCCGCCCTGCTCGCGACGCTTGCCACGTTCGGCGCCGGCTTCGCCGTCCGCCCGTTCGGCGCTGTCTTCTTCGGCCGCATCGGCGACCTCATCGGTCGCAAGTTCACGTTCCTCGTCACGATCTCGCTCATGGGCGGCGCCACCACGCTCATCGGCATCCTGCCGACCTACGAGAGCATCGGGCTGCTCGCGCCGATCCTCCTGGTCCTCATTCGCCTGCTGCAGGGCCTCGCGCTCGGCGGCGAGTACGGCGGCGCGGCGATCTACGTGGCCGAGCATTCGCCGGACAAGAAGCGCGGCTTCTTCACGAGCTGGATCCAGACGACCGCGACGCTCGGCCTGCTGCTGGCGCTCGTGGTCATCGGCGTGACCCGGGTCACCATGGGCGAGGAAGCCTTCACCGCATGGGGCTGGCGGATCCCGTTCCTGCTGTCGGCCATCCTGGTGGCCATTGCCCTCTACATCCGCCTGAAGCTGCGCGAGACACCGCTCTTCTCTCGGTTGAAGGACGCGGGCAACGCGTCGACCCAGCCGCTGAAGGACAGCCTCGGCAACCGACGCAACTGGGGGCTGATCCTGCTCGTGCTCATCGGCATGACGGCCGGCCAGGCGGTGGTCTGGTACACGGGGCAGTTCTACGCGCTGCTCTTCCTGCAGACATCGATGGGCGTGCCGCTCGTCGACACCTACATCATCGTGGGCGTGGCCATCGTGCTCGCGACGCCGTTCTTCATCTTCTTCGGCTGGCTGAGCGACAGGATCGGGCGCAAGCCGATCATCCTGGGGGGCTGCCTGGTCGCGGCGATCACCTATTTCCCGATCTACAACCTGATGAACACCTTCTCGCATCCCACCTTCGGAGCCGATGGGAAGGTCGTGGCCGGTGGCGCCGCGCCTGACATCGTGCCGCTGATCGCGCTGGTCTTCATCCAGGTCGTGTACGTGACGGCGGTGTACGGCCCGATCGCCGCATTCCTGGTCGAGTTCTTCCCCGCCAAGATCCGGTACACCTCGCTGTCGCTGCCGTATCACCTCGGCAACGGCTGGTTCGGCGGCTTCGTGCCGCTCATCGCCACGGCGATCGTGACCGCAACCGGCAACATCTACGCCGGGCTCTTCTACCCCATCATCGTCGCGCTCATGTCGGTGGTGGGCGGCGGGCTCTTCATCAGGGAGACGTTCCGCAACCGCATCTGGGACGAGGTCGGCGGCGAGGAGGGACCTCGCACCGCCGAGGGCGCCGCCGCGGAAGGAGGCACGCTCGCCGGGTAGCGGCTGCTGCTCGACACCGTTAGGGCTCGCGCAGGTCAGCCCGGGCCCTCACCCTGGGCGCGGGATGCCAAGCGAGTTGGCCTTACGACCGACGAGCAGCGGTTCGTCGGTCGGACGGCCAAGCCAGCTGGCCGAACCACCGCGGAAGGCCCTCGAGAGGGCAAGCTCCGTCGGTTCGTGCGTCACAGGGCCAATCGGATTGGCCGCCGACGACGGATGAGGCTTCGACCCGGGCCTGTCCAAGGCGCATTAGCATCGGCTCCGCATGCTTCCGTTTCTCGCCGCCGTGGCTCTCGCCTTCGGCGCCATCTTCGTCGCCGAGTTCGGCGACAAGAGCCAGCTCCTCATCCTGGCCTTTGCGACCCGCTACGCATGGCGGCCGGTTGTCCTCGGGGTGGTCGTGGCGGCGGTCGTCATTTCAGGGCATCAGCGTCGCCATCGGGGCGGCCATCGGCAGCGCGCTCCCCGCGACGGCGGTCGCGATCGTCTCCGCGGTCGCGTTTCTGCTCGTCGCCGCATGGACGCTGCGCGGCGAGGATGACGAAGAGGAGGTGACGGATGCGGCTGCCGGTCGGTGGCAGGCGGGCATCGGCCTCGTCGCGATCGTCGCCGGATCGTTCGTCGTCTCCGAGCTGGGCGACAAGACGATGCTCGCCACGTTCGCCCTGGCCGCGACCCAGGGGGCGCTGCCGACCTGGATCGGCTCAACTGCGGGCGAGGTGGCCGCCAACCTCGTGGCGGTGGTGGTCGGGCGGCAGGCCGGGCACCGGCTCTCACGGCGGATGCTCAGGATCGGCTCGGCGGTCCTCTTCGCGGTCGCCGGCCTGGTCGTGCTCGTCAGCGCGCTGGCCGGGGACGCTTGAGCTGGCCCACACCCTGCTACGGTTGGATCGATGCGCTCTCCGATCGGCCCCGCGCTCATCATCCTGTCGCTGGCCATGGCGGTGGTGCTGGTGCTCGTCCTGCTCCAGACGACAGGCCTGCGCGGTGACCTCGACCGCGCGCGGGCCGAGGTCGTCACGCTGCGCGAGCAGGTCGAGGGGCTCGAGCGCGGCGTTCCGATGAGCGAGCTTTCGATGCGCCTGTCAGAGCTCGAGAACGACATCCAGGAGTGGGTGGTGGCCTTCGGCTCCGACACCGCGCCGGGCGATGGGTCGACGCCGGCCGGCGGGAGCGCCTCGACGGACGAGGTGCTCGACCGGCTCGATGACGTGCTGGGACGGATCAACGATCTGGACGAACGGGTCGACGAGATCTGCCAGAACGTCCCTGTCTGCTGAGCCTGTTTCCGGCGTAGCCTCGCGAGCGCCGCTGAGCGGTTCTATCTGCGCCAGAACCGCACGAACGCCACTGCCCGGCACGTGCGGCGCCGCTCATCGGCGGTACGGCGCCGCCTCCTCGGAGCGCTCGCGCACGGCAATGAGGAGGAGCGCGGCCGCGACGTACGACGCGGCCATCACGCCGAATGCGATCGGGTAGCTGAAGGCCTCCACCACGAAACCGATGACGAAGGCCCAGAACGCGCCGATGCCGAACGCGAAGGTGAAGTACACCGCGAATGCCACGTCACGCATCGGTCCAGTGGCGCGATCCGCCAGGTATGCCTGGAGCACTGGCGACTCGCTGAAGACGGCCGTACCGAAGGGAAGCAGCAGCGGCACGAGGAAGAGCAGGTTGGCTCCGGCCGCCACGAAGCCGGTGATGCCGACCGCCGAGAGCAGGTAGTACGTGATCAGCGTCGGCCGGCGGCCGATGCGATCCGAAAGGACGCCGGCAATGACGGGGCCGACGACGGCACCCACCAGCAGCAGGGCGTAGAGCAGGCGCACCGTGCCGTCGTCGAGGTCGAGCGGCCCGGACAGGTAGAGCACCATGAACGGCGCCACGATGTCGAGGCCGCGACCGCCCGCTGCCACGAGCGATGCCCCCAGGATGAGGCGCAGGTCGCGGCGGCCGACGACCTCGCGCAGCTGGTCGCGTACCGAGCCGGCGGCCCGGGCGCGCTTCCGGTACGCGGCGTGATCCTCGCGCACGAAGATCGCGAGGAGCACGCCGATGACGAGCGCCGGAATTCCGAACAGCGCCAGCGTGGCCTGCCAGCCGAATGCGAGCAGCAGGGCGCCGCCGACAAATGGGACGGCGATCGTGCCCACGTTGCCGCCGTTGATGTGGGCGCTGATCGCGAACCCTCGCCGCTCCTGCGGATACGCATCGGACAACAGCGCATTCCCGACCGGGTGTTGCGGGCTGGCGCCGATGCGCGCGACGCTGATCGACGCGAGCAGCTGGGTGATCGACTGGCTGAGACCGGCGACCAGGAGGCTCGTACCGAAGATCAGCTGACCGCCGGCCAACAGCGCCGGCCGTGCCACGTAGCGGGTCAGCACGCCGTAGGCGAGCTGCATCGAACCGCCCACCGCCGTGGTGATCGCGATGAACGTGCCGATGTCGCGCTCGTTGAGCCCGTACTCGACGATGACGATCGGGTAGACGAGTGGCATGAGTGCGGATTGTGCGTGGATGGCGGCGTGCGCAACCGCCAGCAGGGCCAGCGCCAGACCCGGCCGGGTGGGGCTGCTACGATCCATGGAGATGCCCGGCCGCTCCACCCCACGCTCCGACCCCGCGTCCCGGGGAACCACGCCGGGCGGTGAATCGAGCCTCGAGGCGAGCCTGATCGGAACGGTCGCACCGGTCATGCGCCACCTGATCGCTCACGCCCGCAGGCGGCGCGCCTGGAGCGAGCTGACCTACCAGCAGTACAACGTGCTGCGGATGATCGACACGATGGGGCCCCAGCCTCAGGCCGAGGTGGCGCGGCGCCTGTTCGTGACGGCCCCGGTCGTGACGCGGCTGGCCTCGACCCTGGCCGATGCCGGCCTCGTCGAGCGCGGCACCGACCCGAAGGACAAGCGCGCGGTGGTGCTGGCGCTCACGCCGACCGGTCGCCGCCGCGCGCGTGCCATGCGGCGAGACCTGCTCGAGGCCGCCCGAGAGCTGCTGGAGCCGATCCCCGAGGAGCGGCGCGCCGGCGTGGCAACGGCGCTCGAGGAGTTGCAGGTCCTGGTGCCGACGCACTCAGCGCGCCGTTGACGCCGGCCTTGGTTGCGGCCCGGCCGCGCGGGTGGAGTGGCCGGACGGGCTGCCGATGCGCGTCACTCCGAGAGCTCCGCGCCGATGGGCGGCGCGCAGACCCAACGCCACGATGAGGAGCGTCAGCGCCGACATCGCGGCCCCCACCAGGAACGCGGCCGGGGTCCCCCATGCCTCGGCCACCACCCCGGCGAACAGGCCACCCAACGGCGCCGAGCCTGCGAAGACGGTGACGTAGAGCGCCATCACCCGGCCGCGAATCGCATCGGTCACGTTGGCCTGGACGGTGGCGTTGATCGTGTTGATCATGAGCATGCTCGCGTAGCCGGCGCCCGCGATCAGCGACGCGGCCAGCCAGACGGTGCGAGCCGAGGCGATCCCCACCAGCAGGACGGCGAAGACCGCCCCGCCCACCAGCATCAGCGGGATCGCGCGCCGGCTGTGCATGAAGGCAAGCGTCAGGGAGCCGGCCAGCGACCCGATGCCCATGGCGGCGAAGAGCGCGCCATATCCGTCGGCGCCGAGGCCCAGGATGCCCGTGGCAAAGAGCGGCAGGAGGATCTGGAAGTTGAAGCCGAAGGCGGCGATGCCGCCGAGAAGGACCAGCGACCACAGCACGAGGGGCGTGCGAACGGCGTGGGCGATCCCCTCTCGCAGGCTCTCGAACACCGGCGGGTGCTGCTCGGGCCGTTCCTGGCGACGGATCTGGCGCGGGTCCATGCGCAGCAGGCCGATGAAGACGGCGGCGTAGGTCACCGTGTTGATCCCAAGGTTGACGGCCACGCCGATTGTTGCAGAGCCGGTGGCGCCGGTACCGACGGCGATGATCACCCCGGCCAGCGCCGGCCCCACGACCCGAGCTGCGTTGAAGGAGATCGAGTTGAGCGCGATGGCATTCGAGAGCAGGTTGCGGGGCACGAGGTCGGGGGCGAGCGCCAGCCGAAGCGGCATGTCGACCGCGTTGACGAGCCCCAGGAAGAAGGCCATGACCAGCACCATCGGGATCTGGACGACCCCGGTCGCGGTCAGCACGAACAGGACGAGCGCCTGGAGGCACGCGGCGATCTGGGTGCCGAGCAGCGCGTGGCGCTTCTCGATCCGATCGGCGAGCACCCCGCCGAAGGGCGCCAGGATCATGGCCGGCCCGAACTGCAGCACGGCCACGAAGCCGAGCTGGATGGGCGTGCCGCCGAGCGCCAGGACGAGCCAGGGCAGGCTCACCTGCTGCATCCACGTCCCGATCAGGCTCACCACCTGGCCTGACCAGTAGAGCCGGTAGTTGCGCACGCCGAGCGCCGCGAACCCGCGCTTCAGGCCACCCAGCGCCGCGCGCAGCGGCAGCGATGGCGGCTGGTCGGGTCGTGCGCCGGGGACGGAATCGGCCAAGGCTCAGCTCTCCGGGAGGTTGCTCATGCTAACAACCGCGACCGGTCGGCGTCAGGCGGCCCGTCGGGCGACCCGCTCAGGGCGGTCGGCCGTTGCGGCCTCGGCTGCGACGCCGGCTGCGAGTGGCATCCGCACCGAACGCAGGCGCCATGCCACGAGCGCCAGGATGGTCACGGCCAGGCCTGCCCCGACGCTGATGGCGACCGGCGCGCCGAAGCCCTGCGCGATGGCGCCGGCAAGGAGGCCGCCCAGCGGCGCCGTACCCGCGAAGACCGTCACGTACAGCGACATGACGCGACCGCGCAACGCATCGGGGACGCTGTTCTGGATCGTGACGTTGATGGTGTTCACCATCAGCATCGACGCCAGCCCGATGCCGATCACGAGGGGAAAGGCCAGCAGCGGGCTGCGGACGAAGCCGAGGGCCAGCTCGAGCGCCAGGAAGACGGCGCCGCCGCCCAGCATGAAGCGGAGCATCGGCCGCTGGCTGGTGCCGAAGGCAAGGATCAGGGAGCCCAGCAGCGAGCCGGCGCCCATGGCCGCAAAGAGGGCGCCGTAGCCTCCCGAATCCAATGCGAGCGTGTCACGGCTGAAGAGCGGCAGGAGCGTCTGGAAGTTCATCGCCAGCATCGCCATCCCGCCGAGCAGCACGAGGGGCCACAGGACCGTCGGTGTGGCGACCGCGTAGCGCAGCCCCTCCGCCAGGCTGGACCGCACCGACGGGAAGCGCTCCGGGCGCATGATGTGACGCAATACGCGGCCGTCGAGCATCCATAGGCCGATGAGGACCGACAGGTAGCTGACCGCGTTGATCCCGAAGTTGATCGCCACGCCGAAGGCCGCGATGGTCAGGCCGGCAATCGCCGGGCCCACGACGCGCGACAGGTTGAAGCTCGTCGAGTTGAGGGCGATCGCGTTGACGAGATCCTCGGCTGGCACGAGCTCGGCGGCGAATGCCTGGCGCACGGGCATCTCGATGGCGTTGACGAAGCCGGCGGCGAGAGCCAGGAGGTAGACATGCCAGATCTCCACCACCCCGGTGCCTGCCAGGGCGAACAGGGTCCCCGCCTGGAGCATGGCGAATGCATTGAGCACCATCAGCGTGCGGCGCTTGTCAACGCGATCGGCCAGCACCCCGCCGATTGGCGCCAGGAACATGGACGGCGCGAACATGAGCGCCAGCACCAGCCCCAGCTCGAGCGGCGAACCTCCCAGCTCCAGCACCAGCCACGGCTGCGCCACCGACTGCATCCAGGCACCCGTCAGGCTGCCGATCTGGCCGAACCAATAGAGGCGGTAGTTGCGGTGGCGCATGGCGGCGAACCCGCGGCCCAGGCCGCGGGTCGCCCTCGACGACGAAGCCGCCCGTCGTGGGCGGCGCGGGGCGCGCGGAATGAGGTCGGAGATCGTCATTTCATTAGCAATGCTAACAAAGATGGGGACTTCTCGCAACTGCCGGGAGTGACGAAAGTGCTTGTGACCATGGCGGCTTGTGGGCGATGATGTGAGGACGAGCACACCAATCCGCCAGGCCCGAGCAATCCCGGTTCGGGGGGTACCGTCGCCCCGCCGCAGGCCGCGCCTGCGCGCGCCCATCGCCGGACTCCTTCTCTCGCTGCTCGTCGCGCTCTCGCCGGACCTGACCCTGGCGCCGACGAACGCCGGCGAGCCGCACAGCTTCGGCGTGCAGCCGATCGACCGGGTCGGCTCGATCGACGCGCCGAGTCGAGTCCGCCCCGTCGACCTCGCTCCCCATCCGCGGGCGGCGCCCACGCCGCAGCCGGTCACTGCCGTCGCCGAGGACCCGCGTTTCGTCGCCGCCGTCGAGGCCGCCCGTTCGTTCGGTGGCGCCTACGGCATCACGTTTGCGGCGGTTCGCGACGGAGAGGTGCTCTGGGCAGGGGCGGCCGGCCGGTACCGGGACGGCGCCACGGCCGTCGCAGGAAGCGATTCGCTCGTCATCGGGAGCGTGACGAAGACATTCGTGGCGGCGACCGTGCTGCAGCTCGTGGAGGAGGGCCGGCTCAGCCTTGGTGACACGGTCCGCGAGC
This sequence comes from Chloroflexota bacterium, assembly GCA_013697395.1. Lineage (GTDB taxonomy): Bacteria > Chloroflexota > Limnocylindria > QHBO01 > QHBO01 > JACDBZ01. The sequence goes on from JACCWY010000245.1 coordinate 14,263, forward strand.
ACCTGCCCGGCGAGGCCGCCGTCACGCCGGACATCACGATCCGGCAGCTCCTCGACCACACCAGCGGACTCGCGGACGTCTTCAACGACACCACGAAGGTCGGGATCGAGACGCATCCCGAGCGTGCCTGGAGCGCGACCGAGATCATGGAGACGCTGCACGAGCCGTGGTATCGTCCGGGCGAGGGCTGGGCCTATGCGAACACGAACTACTACCTGCTCGGCCTGGTGATCGAGCGGATCACGGGCGCCACGCTGGCCGAGGAGCTTGATCGGCGATTCTTCACGCCGCTCGGCCTCGAGAGCACGAGCGTCCTGACCGGCGACACGTCCACCCGAGACTCGCTCGAGCCGGCCTGGGCGACCATCTTCTGGGCGTCCGGCGCGATGGCGGCTTCGGCCTCCGACCTCGCCCGCTGGGGCGACGCCCTCTATGGCGACGCGCTCCTCAACGAGGCATCACGTGCCGAGATGATGAAGCTCAACACCGACGACTACGGGCTCGGCGTGCAGCGCATCGAGGTGCCGGGTTCCGCCGGGTACGGTCATACGGGGATGCTCAAGACGTACACCTCGTTGCTCCTTCACCTGCCGCAGGAGAACGTGACGCTGGCGCTCCTGGTGAACCGCACGCACGTCGACCTGGCCGGGATGCTCGGCGCGCGGGCGGGCGACGGGCCATCGCTCCTCGAGCTGATCGGCGTGGAGAAGCCCGCCGCGGCGCCCGCGCCCGCCACGCCTTAGTGCTCTGGGTCATAAGTTTGGGCACGTATTCGCTCACCCTCATGCCGCCGGCCGCAGTTGATCCCAGTGGTTCAGGCGCGCCATCAGCCGACGCAGGTCGGCTCGGGTGAACTTCCACTCGAATG